>JAAURZ010000153.1 GCA_012031955.1 Bacteroidia bacterium | reverse complement strand
ATACCTGACCAAAGTGACTGGAAAAAAGGAGCAACCTTATTTAGGTGACCAGGTGCCGATCCAGGAATCGCGAAGGCGAGGGTGCGGAAGGAATTAAAAAAACCCTGGCGACAAGCGCCAGGGTTTGGAAAAAGAAACGCACAGAGCAAATGAAGAAAAGACCCTCTCTTAAAAACTCCACAGCCCTGCGCGTATGTCTTCAGAAAGCCAGGCTTTCCTTTCAGGCTGTATTAAAATCCCCGCCAAAATGAGCGGGGATTTAATGTACTTGATCGACGATGAAAAAGATTGGCGAACTAGATTAGAATCGCCATGCTGCTGAGTTGACCAGAAACTTTCAGGTTGGAATGTGAAAACACACCTTGATTGAGTTCAAACTTGAGCTTGCCGTCAATCACCTTAAAGTTGATGCAACTACCCTTCTCTCCGAGTCCATTGCCATCGGTGATGGTCAGAATGGATTTTCCGTCTACTGATGATTTGATATTGTCAAACTCACGGCTTTTCGCTCTGCCTACGTACACTACCTGGCAATCGCTGGCGTCGGCTGCAGAACTAAGCTTTTTGATCACATATTTCTTAGTTCCCTTTTGCTTGCCGTCGTACCACTGCTTCAGGGTATTGTAGACATCGTCTTCACCGATCACGCCTACTACAAAGTCGCCTGTTTCAGTTTCATTGGGCCACTGCACATACTTGATAAAGTTGTACAGCATGGCTGCGTGAATTTCGTGATTAGGTCTGTTCTGGCCGAATACCGAGGCGACGGTAGCCAGGAGAAAAAACTGGAGTACAAAAATCTTCTTGGTCATGGGCTTCAAGGTTTTTGTTTAACCAACTTACAAGTTTTGGGCCGAAAAAGAGAAAGACCCTCCCTTTCGGGAGGGAATTTCATCAAACAACCCATTAAATCAGTATCGCCATTGACGAGAGGGCACCAGAGACTTTCAGGTTCGAGGTCTCAATTGCCTTCTGGTTAAGTTCGAATTTCAGCTTGTTATCGACGGTTTTGAAGTTGATTCCGCTTCCGCGGGCTCCAAGTCCGTTTTTGTCTGTGATCACAAGGGTACCCTTACCCTTCACACGGCCGTTAATTTCATCAAATTCGCCGCTTTTTGACTTGTCGAGAAATAGCACGTGACAGTCAGTTACATCGGCGGCCGAGTTAAACTTCTTAATAACATAGGTTTTAGAGCCACGGGGCTTGCCTGCATACCAAGAGCTAAGCGTGCTATACACGTCAGAATTGCCTACAACACCGATTACGAACTCACCAGAGCCGGTGTGGTCGGGCCACTGTACGTACTTAAGGAAGTTAAACACCATCATCGAATATACTTCGTGAAGGGGTCTGTCCTGCGCAAAAGCCGATGAACTGGCCATTAGAGCGAGGATTACGAGGGCTTTTTGAATCTTTTTCATGTCGCTTTAAATTTTTTTGTTGTTTGATGATACAAAAGTAGGCCGCCCCAAATAACCTGGGACGGCCTATTAAAGCGCTAACCTTAGCGATGTAAGGTTTTATGGTAAAAATTTCATCAAATCAGCGGATATAGCGGAAATCCTGGCCTGGTTTGACCTGCAAAAGAACCTCGTAAATCAGCTTTACAACGTTTTCGACGTCGTCTTTGTGGACCATTTCCACCGTTGTATGCATATACTTCAGCGGCAGTGAAATGAGTGCCGAAGCGACGCCTTCTGCTGAATAGGCAAAAGAATCTGTATCAGTGCCAGTCGATCTCGACACGGCCTGCCGTTGGAAGGGGATTTTCCGTTTTTGGGCCACTCCGAGTACCATTTTGAGAACATTTTGCTGTACCGCCGGACCATAGCAAAGCACAGGACCACTACCGCTCTTTTGCAATCCGCTCTCCTTCTTATTGTACATCGGCGAGCAAGTGTCGTGTGTGACATCGGTGCAAATCGCAAGGTCTGGCTTCAGCCGGCGCGAGATCATCTCCGCGCCGCGGAGGCCGATCTCCTCTTGTACGGCGTTTACGACGTAGAGGCAGAAGGGCAACTTCTTTTTGTTCTCATGCAGCCTTCTGGCCACCTCGGCGATCATGTACCCGCCCATACGGTTGTCGAGGGCACGGCCTACCAGCCACTGTTTGTTCATTTCCATTAGTTCGTCTTCGAACGTGATCACGCAGCCGACGTGGATGCCCATTGACTCGACTTCCTTCTTGGATTCTGCGCCGACGTCGATGAATATGTTTTTCAGCGACGGTGCCTCTTCTTTGGCTGCGTCGCGCACGTGTATTGCCGGCCAACCGAATATGCCCTTAACCACACCGTCGGCGGTGTGGATGTTTACGCGCTTCAGGGTGCAATCTGGTGGTCGGAGCCGCCATTCCGGCGCACATAGATGTAGCCGTCGTCGGTAATGTAGTTTACGAACCAGGATATTTCGTCGGCGTGAGCCTCTATTACTACTTTGTAGGTACCCTTGGGGTTGATTACGCCTACCACCGAGCCGTACACGTCCACAATGTGATCATGGATGTAGGGCTTGATGTAGTCGAGCCAGATTTGTTGTCCGGAGGATTCAAATCCGGTAGGCGATGCGTTGTTCAGGTATTCAAATAGAAATTGTCTGCTTTTCTTATCCATTGTGAAAGGGTTTATTCTCTAGAGTGGAATGTTACCATGCTTTTTACGCGGCAGCGATGCGGCCTTGTTTTGCAACATGGCAAATGCACGAATGAGTTTCTCGCGTGTCTGGTCGGGATAGATCACCTTATCGATGTAGCCCCTGTGCGCCGCGCGATATGGGTTGGCAAACTTGCGGGTGTATTCATCGACCTTTTCGTTGAGCTTGGCTGCCGGGTCTTCTGCCTCGGCTATTTCCTTTTTGAATATTATCTCGGCCGCGCCCTTCGCGCCCATTACGGCAATCTCCGCCGTAGGCCAGGCCAGGTTCACATCGGCGCCAATGTGCTTTGAGTTCATCACATCATAAGCGCCGCCATACGCCTTTCTTGTAATCACGGTTACACGGGGAACGGTTGCTTCGGAGAAGGCATAAAGCAACTTGGCGCCATTGGTAATTATAGCGTTCCACTCCTGGTCGGTTCCAGGCAGGAAGCCGGGCACATCCTCAAACACGAGCAGGGGTATATTGAAGCAATCGCAGAAGCGCACAAAACGAGCGCCCTTTACACTGGCGTTGATGTCGAGCACGCCGGCAAGTGAGGCTGGTTGGTTGCCTACGATGCCAATGCTGCGTCCGGCCAGCCGCGCGAATCCTACAACAATATTCTCCGCAAAGTTCTGATGGACTTCGAAGAAACTGCCGTCGTCCACCACACCATTTACTACCTCGCGCATATCGTACGGTTGGTTCGGGTTGGAGGGCACAATGGTATTGAGCACTTCGCGTGTTTCGTTGGCTACTGTGTAAGGCATGGAAGGTGGCTCTTCCTCACAATTTTGCGGGATGTAGCTGAACAACTTCTTAATTTGCCGCAGGCATTCGGCCTCGTTTACGCAGGCAAAGTGCGTTACGCCACTCTTGGTGCTGTGCGAGGAGGCGCCACCTAACTCTTCGGCCGTTACATTTTCGTGTGTTACGGTCTTTACCACGTTGGGCCCGGTCACAAACATAAACGATGTGTTCTCCACCATAAAAATGAAGTCGGTAATTGCCGGGGAGTATACGGCCCCGCCAGCGCAGGGGCCCATGACTGCAGACAACTGGGGTATAACGCCGGACGCCATCACATTGCGATAAAAAATGTCGGCATAGCCACCCAATGAAACGACACCTTCCTGAATGCGCGCGCCGCCGGAGTCGTTGAGACCGATTACGGGGGCGCCGTTTTTCATGGCGAGGTCCATCACCTTCACGATCTTCTCGGCGTGTGTTTCAGAAAGCGAGCCACCAAACACGGTAAAGTCCTGCGAAAAAACATAGACCAAACGGCCGTCGATGGTTCCATAGCCCGTTACCACGCCGTCGCCCAGGTAGTACTCTTTATCGAGACCAAAGTCTTTGCTGCGGTGCATCACGAACTTGCCCATCTCTTCGAACGAACCTTCGTCGAGCAACAGCGCAAGTCGTTCGCGCGCCGTCAATTTTCCTTTCTGATGTTGCTGCTCGACTCTTTTTGGCCTCCTCCCAGTAATGATTCATTATTCTTTCGCTCCAGTTCATCGAATTTTGTCTGGAGGGCAGGGTCGCTGATTTTTCGTTTACTCATGATCCGGTCGTTCGAGGTCGTTAAAATGCGGACGAAATATAAGTAAACTAGGCCTATTTAGGGGAATTGCACCCAGTATCTTCAAATCGCGGCAGGTTGGTCTGCTCTAATTTTAAAATCCTGCCTGGATTATGTTAAATTTGCTGAATTTTTTTACCGAGCCCTTGCATGAAACGCCTTGCCATCATTGATATGGGAACCAACACGTTCCACCTGCTCATCGCCGAGGTAGGAGAATCGGGCTATCGAATTGTGTTCCGCGAACGCTTGGCTGTCAAGATCGGAATGGGCGGCATTAACAGAGGCGTGATCACCGAGGATGGACTTCACCGCGCGCTGCTTGCGGTTCAAAGTTTCAAAAACACGATCGATGAAATGGGTATCAAGTCAGTGTACGCGTATGGCACCAGCGCCTTGCGCAATGCGAGCAACCAGCAAGAGATTGTCGACACCATCAAACTCATCAGTGGTATTGACGTGAACATCATCTCCGGAGATCGCGAAGCCGAATACATTTGTTGGGGTGTGCAGGCCGCGCTGGATCTCGGGCAGGAAAAGAACCTGATCATGGACATCGGCGGCGGCAGTATCGAGTTTATCATCGCCAACAACCATAAGATATTCTGGAAGCAGAGTTTTGAGTCGGGCGCGCAGCGACTGCTGGAGAGGTTTCAAAAGCATGACCCGATCCTGGAGTCGGAAATAAGCAAACTGGATCAGTACTTCCAGGAATCATTCCCTACGTTGCTGCAGGCGCTGGAGGAACATCAACCGGCGATCTTGATTGGCTCATCAGGAACATTCGACACGCTGAGCGACATCTTCTGCATTCAGCACGACATCCACAAATCGCCGGAAGAAATAGAGACACCGCTCACCATCGAAGGGTTTTATGCCATCTACCAAGACTTGATATCCAAAGACCGGGCACGGCGCATGGAAATACCCGGCATGATCGAAATGCGGGTTGACATGATTGTAGTTGCCAGTTGCCTTATCCGTTTCATACTGGAGGCGCACCCCTTTACCCGGATACGGGTCTCGACGTACGCGCTCAAAGAGGGCGTGCTGGCCTGGCTTGGACACAACGTCGTCGTCGATTAAAACTACATCATTGCGTTCGCGAGGGTAGTCAGGTTCTTGGATACTTTTATCTGGCGTTTCTCCAGTTCAGTGTTGTTGATGTCGAAGCGCAGCGTGCTGTTCTCCATAATAACAAAACTGAAACCGGCACCCTTCTTATAGAGCCCCTCGCGCTCGGCCACCACCATTATCGACTTACCTTGTGTCAACTTCAGTATGTCATCGAGCATGCTGCTCTTATGGTCTGCAAGAAAAACAAGGTGGGCATCACCTATCTGGTCTGGCGACTCCACGGTGACAACCTTCATTGGGTGTCCGTTCACAAGTTTGCCTTCGTGTTTCTGAAGTTCATCAAGCACTTTAGACTTGCCGTAAACCACGATCTGAAAGTTGCCGTCCTTGGCAGGCCACGATGAGTACTTGGCGATGTTCATCAGGAACAATCCATATACCTGGTAGTTTGTGGTCTGTGCGAAAATCCCACCACTCAAAAAGATGAACAGGATGGGAAGAAGAAGTGTCCTTTTCATAGAGAGTCTCTTATTGGTTTTGGATAGGTATATACAAACGCCCCTAACAATTTTTTCGCATACGTGTTGGTGGAGGCGTTTAAGACATTATTGATTTTGTTGTAATGCCTCAAGGACACAATGGCTCCAAAAAAAGCTAAGCATCCTGCAAGTCAAAAAATCACCTTCGCGGCATTTCGTCTTCTCAAAGTAGGATATTAGCCGACACGCGGTGTGAGTGACTCAAAAATTATTTTCTGACAGCGCATCAAACTCCGGTCGCTGATCGCACCGCGACGCCTTGTGTCGATAGAATAATGATGTGTTTGCTGTTTTTTAAAAAAAACGGCTCAAATTTAGCATTTCTAAAAAACCTTCGATCATGTTTTGTTCGTTGCCTA
>JAAURZ010000152.1 GCA_012031955.1 Bacteroidia bacterium | reverse complement strand
AGGACGGCTATATTCATCTAACCGACCGCCCCGGCATTGGGGTGGAGTTGGATGAAGAAGTCGGCAGACAATATCAATACCCGGGAACTAGCTGGTTTTAGGCGCCTTTGGCCCTCTTTATAGTTGGCTCTGGCATAGATGAGAATATGCGACTCGACTGAAAATAGGCCAAAAATTTCTCATCTATGCCCAACCGCAGTATATACTGAGCTTCTGCCAACAACGGGGCAAAGAGCGGATGATGGCGTAACGTTGGCAATTCAGCGATCCCCGCTATCTCATAAAGTTGACTTGCCCCCATAGCGCCGCACGCGCAGATCGGCCTGTTCCTTGTGGCCCCAGAAATTCTCGATGGCGCAGAGCCGCGAACAATACTCGCCAATCAGTGCGCTGGCTTCTGGCTTTACATGCTGATATGTCACCGTTTTGAGGAACTTGCCAACCCACAGGCCGCCGGTGTAGCGCGCCGCCCTCTTGGTGGGCAGCGTGTGGTTGGTGCCGATCACCTTGTCGCCATAGGCAACGCTCAGGTCTTCTACATGCAGGATAATGTCCTTTTGTTCGTACTTCATGTCAGTTAAATCGTGAGTAACGGAACATTGCTTTTCTTATCGAAGTAAGTGTGAGGTCGATGCCAAGCCCCACCAGCAGAATGACAATTTGGAGCGCGAGTATGCGTCCATGGTTCATGAACTTGTCGCTATTTTTAATAAGCACCCCCAGTCCGCCGGCAGCTACCAGGATGGATTCCACGGTAACCAGCATCATCCAGGTGATGGCGAGATTCTGCCGGAGCACATCGATCACATAGTCGACGCGACCCTTTATCACCACTTCCCACAAGATTTCCCAACGCGAACACTTCAGCGAGCGTGCGTGGTCTATCTCTTCCTGCGAGATGTCTTTAATAATCGCGAGTAGCGAGGTGATAAAGTAAAGGCTCATAAAGATAACCAGCACCCACACCTGCATAGAGCGGGCGTTGGTCACAAGTATAGTCAGGTAAAAGGTGATGCCCGTGAGCGGGAGATAACGGAGCCTGCTCATGATGCGTGCCAAGGGCCTCAACAACGGCACAGGGTACGCATAGGCAATGAGCAAAGAAAGTATGATCGAGATGACCGTCGCTTGAAGGCACAGCCAGAGCGAACTGGCAACGTGCACAACAAGGCCTTCGTTGTAGAGGGCTACAAATCCGTGCCATACCTGGTCGGGCGACGGAAATAGTTTCTTTTGTCCCGACGTGGCTACGAACCAATACCCGACGACCAGTACAAGCCAGATCAGTTTGATGACCAAATTCTCCCTGGGGGCGAGCGTCTCAAACGGACGGACCCACGACTTCATCTTCATCGACACTGGTTTAATTCAGCAGTGTTACAACCACACGACGGTTGCGCGCCCGACCGGCTCCTGTGCTGTTGTCGCCCGCCGGCTCGTCTTGTCCTTTTCCATCTATTTTCTGGAAACGCGTGCCTGGAATTCCTTTCTGAATCAAATAGCTCTTTACCGACTCGGCGCGCGCCAGCGAAAGCGAGTAGTTACCTTCGCGCGTACCTGTGTTGTCTGTATGTCCGACGATTTCCAACTTCGAGTCTTCTGCCTGGATAAGCAGGTTGTAAATTTGTTCGAGCACGTCTTTGGCTTCGGGCAGCAACGCGGCGCGGCCTACTTCGAACGTGATATGCCATTCACCGGACGCAAGCACTTTGGTTGCCTTCTTGGAGTAGTCGGATGCATACGCTTCGCCCGACGCGATGTCGGTGATGCTGTTGACGAAAGACAGGTTTACCGCTTCTTCGTAAGGGATTACGCGGCTCACGTTTTCGTTGAAACCCGCAGGATTGAGCTGCACCAGGTATCGCGACACCTGGTCGTACACGGCTTTGTAGCGGTTCACACCGTCGGTGGTTCCGTAGTACTGGTTAACATCGGCAAAGTTAAACACGCGCGAACCGCCCATGTTGTAGGAGATGCCGTTCTTTTCGCCCTTCTGTCCTCTGAACATGGCGTACCAGTAGTCGGGCGTTTCGAGGTCGTATGTTTTGGCGACGCACTCCGACGCGCGTTTTCTCCAATTATCAAACTGCTTCATTTGTTCCGATGCCTGATAAGACGACTTGAGCACACCTGTTACAATGTCGGGATTCTTTTCCGCCCACTGCTTCAGGGCAATTATCGTCGTAGCCATCTGGTTGTTGAATTCCTTCGTAGACACGACATCAGTAAAGCCAGACAACGCGTCAAACACCATTTTGTCGCCGGGTGTCCAGGTCGCGCAGCCGTCCACTTTTTTGTCGATGGTCTTACCGGTAAGTTTTCCATTCTTCACTTCTTTAAGCGGAATGGTCCAGCCTTCTTTTTGTGATTTGATCAGTTCTTTGGCAGACTCGATGTAGTCGTCATTCGCCGAGGGCAGGAAGTTGACGGCTTCCGCATCGTAAGTAGAAGGATCGGGATTGATCTTGAGACCGTTGATTGACGCATAGTTGACGGCTGTAACCCAGTCGCCGTCGCCAATCACAGCGGACACCAGCGCACCCTTCATCGTCTGCGGGTCCATTTTCCAGCTTGGGGGTCCGATCAATTTGTCTTCACCGTAGCTGAGGCCCACGGCACCAACCACTTGCAGGTTGTATTTGTTGGCTCCATACTTGTCGTTGAGCGCTTGCTGCACGGAGCTGATATAGTAGGGCGCACCATCGCCCATGATCATGACGGCGAAGACACCTTCTTTCGGGTAGGCGTTGCCACGGTCATACTCTTCGATAAACTTAAGCTGAAGGTTACGAAGCTCCGAAAGCCAGTCCTGCCGGATGATTTCCAGGTTGACGCCGTTCTGTTCCATCAGTGATCCGTCGCTTGTGCGCGGACCTCCGTTGGAAACAATGATACCGGACTGCGCATTCCATGCGTATGCGCCTATGCGCACCAGCGGCTTGTTCGCTACTTTGGTTGATGGCGCGTCATTGGGCAAAGGAAGCTCGGTACTGCTCGTGATGTTGTTTACATCGCTGTCGGTAACTTCGAGGCCTTCCAATTGCTTGGACTCGCCCACTCTCAACCCTGGCGACAGGTAGTAGGCCGCGACGCCGATGGCTCCGGCAACGAGTATCACAATAATCGATTTGGCAAACAAGGTGAGTTTTGACCACTTCATTTTTTATTGGCTTAAGTTTTATGTTACGATGTTTAATTAAATATATCGCCGAATCCCGGAGACTCTGTTTTGTCAGAGTCAGACAGTTTATAGTTTGGATTGGCGTACTTGCGTGCCTCGGGCACTTCATAAGATTCCGTTTTGATTTGATCGGCCAGTTTTTCAAGCTTGCTGTACAACTCATCGCTGTCGAGCGAGTACTGGCTTGTGAGCGAATCGATGTCGAGCAGGTTTTCGCGTGTTACGGCAAGGTCCATGGCTACCGTCGACGTGACCACATCGAGCGCGTAATCGAGTTCCCAACCTTTGGTGAACAGCATCGCCGACTTGGCCTGCTCGGTGGCGTCCTTGGCGGCCTGCGCAAACGCGTATTCCTTTTTCAACATGTCGATACTCACCTCAAAGTCAGCAATCTTTATGTCGATCGCAGTCTGAACCATGTTTAGCTTGCGGTCCAGTTTTCCGATCACGTGGGCGCGCGTGCCATACTTGCGAATAAGGCCGTTGCTTTGGTTGAGCATGTGACTGGTGCGCTGGGCTTCCGAGAGTGTTTTCATCAGCGAAGTCTGCAACTCCACGTACTCATCGGTTTCCTTGGCGGCCTCGCCTTTGGTGCGGTCCATGTCTCCCATCTTTGATTTCATTTTCTCGGCGCGCTCCTGTAGCAGCACCAACGCGCTCCTGGTATTCTTTGGTTTCCTTTTCGGCTTTCGTCGACTCAGTCTCCATATTCGTTTTGATGGACCTGATCTTTGCTTTCGCCGTCTTGAAATGCTGACGGTTTTGTATCATCTTCTGCTTTTGCTCTTCCAGTTCCCCGAAAGGGTCGTACCGGATGAGCAGTTTATGAAACGCTCTCGCGAGTTTCTTCAGCCCCTTGATGATGACAGGCAGAAAAATGAAAAACGCGATGACCAGCACGGCCGCGCTGATGGCGCCAAGCACCTGCCCGATCATGGTGAACACGATGGGAAGTATGTAAGTAAAGGTGCCCCAACCGGCTACGCCCAGCAGGATGAGGCCGATTACCATGCGATGCCCTTTCTCTTTGCGCCAGTTTTGGGGTTGATAGAAATTTCCGATTGCTCAAAGTGCTTTAGAATGGGCAGCTCAAGCACTTTTGGAGCCTCTTCAATACGATTGCTCATGTTATAAAATTGGTTGAATACTTTTGTCAGAGGTACGCCTACCTCAGGTATTTGGCAATATTCTCTTTGATGCCGTTGAGTTTTTGCACGCACAGATGCATAGCCTGGTCGTTGGCGGCAAGCTTCTGCTGTATCTGGTCGCGTTGCGGCTTGTAAGCGCCGTCTACCTTGGCCAAATCGGCGCGCGTCTCCGTGAGTGTTGCCTCCATCGCCATTATCTGTTGTTTCATGCGCGCAATTTCCGACTCGACCCGTGCAACGTCGTTGCTGAGTTTTTGCTTATCCGCACCCTGCTGTGCTTCCAGTCCGTTCAATTTGGATCTCCCCTGCTCCGAATATGTTTTGTAGACCTCGTTGATTTTGCTAACGTAGTATTCGGCGTCTTGCATCAGCTTGTCGGCAGTGATGGACGGATCCAATGTCTTTCCCATTTGGAAAGCCATCTTATACACCGCTTCGTTTTGCGCACCCGCGGCTTTTATGGCCAGAAAGAAGTCGTAGAAATCGTAGCCTGGCATGTTAATGCTCTGGAGGCCTTTCTCATATACTTCCACTATCTCTTCCAAAAAAGGACTGGCTGACGCGCTCTCGACCCTCGACTGGTTACTGCCGGTTACAGGAAATCCATGGCTGGCTTCGGGTTTGTCGTCATCCTCTTCATCATCTTTGATGAAAAGGTTCTTGAAAGTCTTCATATCGGCAATAACAGTTTTATGGCACAAGATAAACTAAAAATCGGAAAAATAGTGATGGGATCACTTCACATTTTAGCGGTAAGACCTGCGGCTCACATCTTGATTGTTACTGTTTTGGGTTGCGAGAAAGGATGTTTCCAAATAATACGGAGACAGGCTCCGAAAGTTTACGCAAACCGAACAATTATTAGCAAGCGGTCATCGTCGTTATGCACACGGATGCCTCAAACTTGTAATGCTGCGGGAATGCAAGTGCGTGATTTTCAAAAAAATCGATCTCCTGCTATTGCCAGAAATTCCTTGTCATGGTGGTGCTGCAGTTCCCATGCGCTGTCGATCAGCATCGTAGCGCCGTTGTCGGGCGTGTAAGGCGTCCACTGAGGTATGGCGTCGTGGTTGGGATCGCCACGCCTCGCAAAGTTTACCCACGCCCTGCTCACCAGTTCCGCAAGCGCATAAGCGCCGGGCTCGCCGCCGGTCATTTCTTCGCACCGTGCGATGTTGTTAAAAACAAACGGTATCTCCATGCAGTGCAGCGCCTTGTAGTTTCCATCTCCCACCGGCGACTGCCACGTAAACAAGTACATGTACACGGGCGCCTTGCCATCGCGCACCTTGATGTCGGCGGTGGCTATGGCGCTGCGCCGGAACAGATCGTCCACATCGATGAGGTCGGTGGGGCGTGTGTCTTGCGGATAAGCGGCCTTAACGGCTTTGATGTAATCATCCGTCTTGTCGCCGTACTGCTGCCTGAGCTGTTGCTTCACGCCGTCGACGTCGGCATCGCGCAGGTGCGGCATCCACGCGAAGGCATAAACTCAATTCTTGGTGCTTCCTATCAGCAAGGCACGTCGGCTGCGCGGCCGTGGCACCACTGTCGGTCGGGTTGTGGAAGAGAAATGCGTGATCGAGTGTCGGACCCCATGTCAGTCCTACGAGCGGAGTAACGGGTTTTCCCTCCGCCACCAGTTGCTGTTGTACTTTCGCAATGGCATTCTTTCCCGCTGCTGCAAGCTGGGGAAAGGGCACTGACTGAATTGAATCGACGGACGAAGGAGTCAGCTTAAGTTCCGCCAGCACGGATGCCGCCACGCGTTGCATCACCTCCTGGTCGTTGAAGCGCAGGCCAAAGTCCTCCGCTTTCGATAATGGCTTTGTGAAATAATCCTTTCGCCGAGGGTGCATTTAAAAGTGTATTCACCTTGCCCCGCCGCCCGACTGGCCGA
>JAAURZ010000151.1 GCA_012031955.1 Bacteroidia bacterium | reverse complement strand
CGCAGCGGACTCCCTCGCTATATAAAGACCGAGTCCGGCTCCATCGCTTTCATTGGTGCCTCTGAAAAACATATCGCATGCGCGTTGTTTCACTTCGTCGTTCATCCCTATGCCGTTGTCTTCGACCGTAATCGCAATACTTTCATTGTCTTGCTTTACCTGCACGACGATCCGATGCTGTTCCTTCGAAACGTCGTGGTACTTGAATGCGTTGGCCATCAGGTTTTGAAGAATAACTGTAAGTCGATACTTGTCGGAGATAATGCGCATCGACGCTGGTATTTCAATCCTCGTTTCTGTTTTTTTGAAATTCTTTAAGTACTCCAATTGCCATAAAATGTCATCGATCAGCGAGCGCAGGAATACAACATCGGGGTAAACTGGTACTCTCGAATTTTTTGAGTGATCAAGTATCTGTTTGATTGTGTAGTCGAGGTTCTTGATGCGTCCGTTCGATGGAGGACCGAAAGTAGGTGGGCGCGTCGAACTCGTTGTTGCGCAACTGGTGAGGTTGATCAGGCCCAGTACAGAGGCAAGCGGCCCGCGCAAATTGTGCGATACGCTGTATACAAAGCTGTCTAACTCCTTATTGATCTTAACGAGTTCGTCATTCTGCTCTTTTAGCGAAATCTCAGCTTCTCTTTTTGACGCAACGCCGCGTGATGCCGCATCGCGCTGGTGATGGCGCTTGGCAGTCGCGAAAGGTTGGATTTCAGTATGTAGTCATCAACACCCTGCTTAAGACAGTTGACGGCAAACTCTTCTGACACGGTACCGGTTACCAGCACGAAGGGGACGATCACTCCTTTGCATGACAAAGCTTCAGTGCCTCGATGCTGTTGAACTGAGGCATTGCGTGATCGGACAGGATCACATCAGGATGAAACGTGTCGAGTGCCTCGATGAATTCGTCGCGCGTGTCGACGCGCTGAAATGTAAAAAACATCTTGGCTCTTTTGAGCTCTCTCTCAATCAGCCCGGCGTCATCTTCCAGGTCTTCAAGCATTAGAATTCTCAACCCTGTCTCCATACTGCTCGGCAAAAAATTAAACGTTCAAAAACACGACAACATGACCGTCGTAACACCCGGTTGCGGGCATTCCACGATCATCTGATCCGCTCAATAGTTGCATTGTGGCATTTGAGGCAGGCAGTCGGGCTGCCACCGTCAGGCCACAATCTGCACAATAACAGGCATATAACTTGACGTTTTCGCCGCCTGACGTGTGCAATATGGATGGGCTCTTAGCTTTCGCTCAATTAAACAGATAAAAAAATACCAAGAATCCGGCACATAAACAACAACTTTATACCGGTTGGCACAAAAACGAAGACAAACATGAGTAATGCGCCACTCGATCGACACTGTTATCGATCAAGTGCGTGGACGTTGTTCTGATCAAAAGCATCCATATTCCCGATGGCTTGAATGAAAATTCCAACGGGACACTTCCTACTCAGACCTCATGGCTTTCAGAAAATCTTCTTTGTAGGCCCGGCCAACCGGCAACGGCTTTTGATCCTCCACGAAAGCCTTTCTGCTGGTGAACGATGTCACATACCGCAGGGCTACCACATAGCTCTTATGTATCTGGACAAAGTCGCTGGCCTGCAGCGTTCCGTGATGGCGTTTAAGTCCACCATCACAATGAACACTTTTGCCTTTGTGTGGATGCGTGTGTATTCGCTCAATCCTTCGAGGTAAAGTATGTCGGCGATCATGATCTTTTGAATGCGATGATCGGCACGCACGATGATATGATCCATCGCCAACGCATGGGGCTGGCGATAGTTGAAGTACTCAACGGCGCGCTCAATTGCTTTCTGAAATCTCTCATAAGCAATTGGCTTTACGAGGTAATCGAGCACATCGAGTTCAAATGCCTGCACAGCGTAATCGTGACGGGCGGTAGTGAATACAACAAGGGGTGGATTGTCAAGCCTGGCGAGTAGATCAAAACCGGAAAGATAGGGCATCTGAATGTCAAGAAACAACACATCGACGGCCGCGCTCGCAAGAAAGTCGACTGCTTCTTTTGGATTCGTAAATGTTTTTACCACCGACAGATTTGCGGAGCGCATCGCATACTCCTCCAGCACTCTGATGGCCAGGTATTCGTCGTCGACAATGACTGCCTTGAGTATCATGTCAGTTGAATGGTTAGTCGCATTTCAAATTGGCTTGCATTTTCATTGACGATAAGCTGATGGCGGCCGGGGTAAACCAACTCAAGGCGTTTGGTTATGTTGCTTAAGCCAATGCCGCCGGGCTCGTCTTTAACCCGCACGTCTGTGCGGCTGTTAGTACACTGTACCACGAGGGTGCGGTTCACTTCTTCGAGCGAGAAAATTACGAAAGCGCGGTCGTTAATTCCAAGCCCCGAATGCTTCAATGCATTTTCAAGAATAGGGACCAGCACAAGCGGTTCGACGGACGCGTCGGTGCGTACCTCGGTTGAAATAGTAAGGTGCAGTGGATTCTCATACCGCAATTGAAAGAGGTGGGCATAGTCGTGCAGGATCGTTACCTCCTTGGCAAGAGGCACTTGTTCATTGGTTTCGTACAACATATAACGCAGCAGTTCCGAAAGTTTCATCAAAGCCTCCGGTGTCCTGTCCGACTTGACAAGCGACAATGAATAGATGTTGTTGATGGTATTGAACAGAAAGTGCGGGTTCATCTGGGCTTTCAGGAAACGCAACTCGCTCTCGGCGTGCGACCGCGACAACTCGATCAGGCGGCGCTTGTTGATCTCATTGTTTACGGCCAGTCGCATCAACGAAGCAAATCCGCCAATGGCAATCTCTGTAAACAACACAAAGGCAAGGCGACCTGTTTCGCCAAGGCGTTGGGCCAGTTGACCGGTCAATGTAAACTGGTTCTCGATGTACATCCGAATGGGTGTAAGTGTGGCGACTAACACCAGGGCACCGGCTACTGCCAACGTATGGTTTTTCTTTTCATAGTAACGTGGTATGATAAGGGAATAAAATCCATAGAAATTGATTAAATGACACGCCACATTTAGCACGGCTCTGAACAACGCATCTTGCAACCCCAATGCAAAGCTTCCCAGGTAAATGTTGAACGTGAGCAACAGAATCCAGAAAGCCAGTTGAATGCGTTTTCCAAACGGGGAGTCCATACCTAAAAATACACTTTTGCTTCAAAGCGAAGAACATTTCTTTGTCATTCACTGAAGTCTGTGCGGCGATTGCTGAATTTGTTGCGTCGGTTTCAACCCGGTACGCACCGTCAACGTCTTGTTAGAAAATAAAAGCTATGAACTACCTGAACATTGAATGGTGGCAGGTGTTGATCGGATCAACCTTCCGCTACGTCTTCTTCGCCGGACTGGCCTATGCACTTTTTTATGTATGGAAACGTAACCCGTTGCGACGGTTTAAAATCCAGGAACGTTTTCCGCAACGATCGGCCATTCAAACAGAGGTCATGTATTCGTTGTCGACGATTGTGATCTTTGGCGTTGTGATCTATGCGTCAGTTTTCTCGCCGCTTCGGGCGTACACAAAACTATACAACGATGTGCATGCCCATTCATGGGGCTACTATGTTTTCACATTATTCCTGACTGTGATCCTTCACGACACCTACTTTTACTGGATGCACCGCCTTATGCACTGGAAAAAGATATTCAGATTCGTGCATCATGTGCACCACCGGAGCCACAACCCGACGCCGCTGGCCGCTTTTTCGTTCCATCCTTCGAAGCTGTGATTGAAGTGGCCATACTCCCGCTGATGGTGCTCACCATACCAATGCATACCAGCGTAATCGGCCTGTTTGGTCTCTATATGATCATCATGAATGTGGTGGGGCACCTGGGCTTCGAGCTCCTTCCGTCGCGATTCATCCAACATCCGGTTCTCAGATGGTTCAACACCAGTACGCATCACAACATGCACCATCACTACGGAAGGAGCAACTACGGACTCTACTTTAATTTCTGGGATCGTCTGTTCGGCACCAATCATGAACGCTACGAACAGGAATTTGCAAGGACACATGAACGTGAAAAATCCGAACACGTTTGCGCCGATTCGAAGGCAATCGTTGGCCTCAGAAAACATGTCGTTGACTGAATACTCCGGCACGAGAATTAAACATTCGCCATTATTATCCATCCAAGCGCTAAAACAAAACATCAGGATTATGAAAACAACATGGAACGCTTTTTTGATTCTTACTCTACTGACGGTTGCGGTGAGCTGCAAAGACGACGACGAGTCGGCACCATTGTCCAATGAAGAAGCAGCTGAAATGATTGCGGCGTCGCTGTCCGAGAGTTCCTCCGGCCTCACCGTGATGGTGAATGAGTCGGCGGAAACCACTACAACCGCCGTTGATGCGAGCGATGGTGGAAGGATAAACGCATGCGGATATACGGATACGGAATCGTTCAGTTCGTCAAGTCCCCAGGGTAGCCTTGTAACCTACAACTACACGTACAGCTACAGTTATGTGCTCGCCTGCGGTCTCGATGTTCCCCAGTCGATGGCGGTGGACATTACCTACAGCGGAAATTTCGACGCACCCCGACTGGCTTCCGAACATGCCGGCACCGTCGACCTCGCGGTAACCGAATTAGACGCTGCCGCAGCATCGTACTTGATCAATGGAGACTATTCCACCACAGGTTCTTTTCAGTCGAAGATCCGAAACAAAACGAGCACCACCAGCACGATCGACATTACGGTCGCAGATCTCTCCGTCAACAAGTCGACTTATACCATCGAGGGTGGAACGGCGGCGGCGCTTATTACGGCAACCGCCACGGGGAAAGGCACATTTACTTTCACTGCTTCAATCGTCTTTGAAGGCGACGGCGGTGCCACCGTCACTGTGAACGGAACCACCTACTCAGTGAACCTGACAACCGGCGACGTGAGTGAAATCTGACAAAGCGACTCCCATACAACAGTGTTCAGCAACCGGATCAACCCCGGTTGCTGTGTTCATTTGAAGCCAATGAAAAATGTCCTGATGTTGTTATGTCTTGTCGTTGCATGTAAGGCAGCCGAAGGGCAATCGCGCAGCGTAAAAATTCTTGCCGAGGTTCCCGTCCAGTTTGGTGTGGGCTATGAAGGTAAACTGAGTAATCACTTTTCACTTTCAGTGCAAGCCGGTGTGCTCACGCCTCCCAACAGTACCATCATCATATCGATACTGGAGGCGCTTGGAACTGACGAGGAGATCACGACTATTTTTGAGGATGCGTTTACGTTTGGTGCAGTGGGCGAGCTTGGCATCAACTACAATTTCGGAAAGAACTACGCGGGTGTTTTTATCCAGTACATTGGCTTGCATGCAGGCGACACGCCGGCCGACGCTGTGGAATCTTATTTTGGAGAAGACCTGAGCACGTATCCCACCAGGCGGGGGCGATCTGGTACCGCTGAACCATATCTATCCATCCAATCCTCGTTGCTTCAGGTCGGCCTTCTTTACGGCCGTCGTTTTGCACTTTCAGATCGGCTCGAAATGGCCACGGACCTTGGTTTGAGCGCAAACGCCGGCTCGAAAAGTACCCTGACTTCCGAAACGCGTCAACTGGATTCTCTCAGCGACGAGGTGGACCAGGAGCTGCGGTATTACTATTCTCATTACGCCTTTGTGCCTTCCCTCACCTTCTCCCTCGCCTATAAACTCGACAAGCGCTGACGCGCGTATTTTTCCAGAGCCATGCGATCAGGCGGTTGTTACTTGTTCGCCCGGCAGACTTGCACTGTCCTTCAGATTGACTCCGGATAACTTGAGGCGGAGGGACTCTTTGATCAAGTAGAAAAGTTTTTCGGCGGCAGCCTGGTAGGGCAATCCGGCGGGTCGTATGTTGGACACACAATTGCGCGAATCGTCAGTAAGTCCAACCGTTGGTCGGTAGGTGAAATACACACCCATGCTATCCGGCGAACTCAAGCCGGGACGTTCGCCGATAAGTATCACTGATAGTTTTGCTTTCCACAGTTCGCCTATCTCATCGCCAATGGCCACGCGGCCATGCTCCACAAGTGTGATGGGCGCGAGCGAAATGCCGCTGTCGCTCAGTGAGGGTATGAGCAATTTCAAGAAGGGTATCGCATGGTTGTTGATGGCCGTGGCAGAAAGGCCGTCAGCGAGTATAATAGCAACATCCTGATTGCGGGCGATACCTGCAGACTGGAGTAGATCGATTGACGGCTCGTTCAGCTGCCGGCCAAGATCCGGGCGCCGGA
>JAAURZ010000150.1 GCA_012031955.1 Bacteroidia bacterium | reverse complement strand
TGTACAGGGCGTCGCGAACACCGCGAGGCTTGTTCGACGTTCTCAACTCTTTGATCTTCGATGTTTCTTCTCCGAACGCAAATAAACTCTCAAAGTAGGCTTTGTCGGAAAAATCGAAAAACTCAGACCTGAAAGGGCGGCCGAGCAACTCCAGCATTTGCAGGAAAACGTTCTTGAATATTTCGCGTTCGCGCGCGGTATCGTTGTCGTCGAGAAAGCGAAGGTCTTTGAATACAATCGCCTGCTTGGCTTCGTTGGTGAGGAAGTCTTTTTCAAGCAAGCGGAAATAACTCTCGTAAAAGTCATGTGGAATCACCTTCACGCAGCCAAAGTCGATAATGCCCAGTTTGTAGTCGGGCGTGATAATGAAATTACCGGGATGCGGGTCGGCATGCACCGCTTTGAGTTCGTGCATCTGGAATTGGTAGAAGTCCCACATGGCTTGGCCCAGTTTGTTGCCAACACCCTCCGGCAGTTGCGCATTCAGGAAGTCGCCCAGGGGTTTCCTTCGATCCAGTCCATTACCAATATGCGCTCGCAGGAAAGCTCCGGGTAGTAGACCGGAAAAACAACATCGTTAAGGTGGCTACTTTTGGCCGACAACTCCATGGATCGTTGCAGTTCGAGGGTGTAATCTGTTTCCTCCATCATGCGCATCTCCACCTCGGTGATGAACTCACCAAATTCGGCCTCCTTCAAGTTGAACATTTTGAAAGCGATTGGTCTTACCATGGCCAGGTCCGATTGAATGCTATCGGCCACGCCCGGGTATTGTACCTTCACAGCCAGCTTCTTTCCATTCAAAGTTGCCTGGTGTACCTGCCCCATCGATGCCGCATTTACTGCAGTACGTGTAAAAGTATCGAAAATCTGTTCCGGCCCTTTCTTAAAGTATTTGTGGAAAGTTTTTACCACCAATGGATACGACAGCGGCGGCGCACTGTATTGGGCGAGCGCAAATTGCTGTTGGTAGGCCGTAGGCAAAATGTTTTTGTCGAGGCTGAGCATCTGCGCAATCTTGAGCGCACCGCCTCGAAGCTGGCTGAGTGAATTATAAATGTCCTTGGCGTTGTCTTCATGCAACTCGGTTCTGGGCACGTCCGGGTTCACGAGTTTCTTTCCGTAATGCTTCAGGTAGTTGGTGCCGATCTTGGCGCCTGTCGCAATAAACTTGGTAGCCCGCTGCACCTTGGTTACGGGCATGCTGTCGTGTTCTTTTGGTGGTTTCACGCGCTGGGGCTTATTTCATCTTGGATTGATACATGAACTTGGCAAAGTCGATGGCGCTGTCGACGGCGCCCTTGCCGATGAGGTCGAACGCGAGGTTCACCGACTTCTCGACGAACGCATCGGTTTTCTCGAAGCCGGCGCTCTCGTCTTCTTTCCAGAAAAACAACAACAGGCTGGCATGAATCCAAAACAACGAAGGGTAGCGGTCGTCCAGCATGGGCCGCTTGGCAATTTCATTTTTAGTTTTGCCTTCATTGAGCACAGTGCTCACGAACGCTTCAAATGAACTCTTGAAACCCTTGAGAAAGTCGGGCACAAACTCAGGCCGGCGTTGTCCCTGCAACTGCAGCAGAATAAAGCTGCGGCTTGACTTAAGAACCTCCAGCAGCGTATAGTAGAAGGCCAGTATCTTTTCTCTTGCCGAAAAAGAGGCGAACGCCGCGTCGTCGTGAAGGCGCTTCACTGTATCGTCGACGTATGCTTTCCATATCTGGCGTTCAAGTGCCTCAAAAGATCCAAAGTGATTGTAGAACTCATCCTCCTTGATTTCCAGGTCAAGGCAGAACTTGTACACCGACGCAGGCTGGTGTCCGTTTACCAGCACAAACTCCTGGTAAGATGATTTTATTTTTTCGTCCAGCGCCCCGGCGCCTTTCTTCTTCGACTTTTTGGTGGTTTCCATGCGTTAGTAACAACGGCTGCCGACAAACGGTTTGCACACCGGTAGGCTTATTTTTATTAAATTTCCATTGACAATCATGGCGTGGAGACACCATAATGCACTGACATGAAACTCGCCGGCACTATTGTATTGATAGTTGTATGCCTGACTGCTTTTGGTCAGCGGCAGCGCACGGCGCAGCAGTATTTTGAGCAGGGCGAACAGGCGTATAACAGGTCGCGTACGCCGAGGCACTGAAGCAATTCAGCCTATGCATTGCCGAGTCGCCGGGCTACCAGGAAGCTTACTACTACCGCGCCGCATGTCATGAACAACAGGGCGAACTCGATGAGGCCCTCGTCGACTACAGCGTCTTTCTCGAGTGGGTTCCCAACCATGCCGAGGCCCTTTTTAGCCGTGGAAATGTACGCTTCAAGCTGGGCTTGTATGAACAAGCCAGGGAGGACTTCCGCCACCTTCTCAGTGTACCTGCGGGCGAAACAAGCGCTATCTTTTACCGCAGGAAAATGTATGAGGAAGGCGTGAACCAGATCATGACCACCCAGGGCGCCAAGGATTACATTTACAATTACCTGGGTCTCATAGAAACAAAGTTGGGCCGATACGACCGCGCTGTCGCACATTTCGACACCGCGCTGTCGCTCGATCCAAGAGCTGCGGATTACTATGTACACCGCGGTCTCGCGCGCATGGAACAGAAGCAACCAGCGCTTGCCGCTAGCGATTTCAGAAAAGCCCTGGAGATCGATCCGGACCACGCCCTGGCGGAACACAACCTCGGCGTGCTCGCGCGTGAGCTGGGCCAGCCCGAAGATTCGGAAAAGTATCTTACGGCCGCCATCGAGCGCAACCCGTCGCTGCCCTATCCTTACCAGGAGCGCGCCTACTACCGGCTTGAGCGAGGCAACCTGGACGGAGCCGTGGCGGACTACACAAAGGCGCTTGCAATCGTGAAGAACGACCCTGAACTGTGGCTGAGCCGGGGTATCGTTTATGAAAAGATGCAAAACCTTCCGGCCGCCTACGACGACTATTCCAAAGCGATAGCGGTAAACGAACGTTTCGAGCGGGCATGGATGAGCCGTGGCAATGTGCTGTCAAAACAGGGCAAGGCGGCCGAAGCCGAGGACGACTACACCGTCGCCATTACCTACCGCCCCCAATACGCCGAGGCCTACTACAACCGCGCCATCGTGCGCCAGCGCCTAGGCAAACTACCTGAAGCCTGTACCGATCTTACTATGGCTGCCCGCCTCGGAATGGCCGTGCCGGCGGCGATGACGTCGAAATTTTGCCGTTAAAACTCTTTTTTTGAAAAAAAGTTGCCTACCCTATAAACATAGGGTGGCGAATAAGTGTTTTATTTAGTTTTTTGTTGCCAGAACCCAAATTCCGTAATTGGTAATGATCTATTTGTGGTACCTCACAGTGGTACTTCTCTCCTTCGGGGCCATGGAAGCAATCGCCTGGCTGCTGCACAAGTATGTGATGCATGGCTTTCTGTGGCGGCTGCACGAAGACCACCACCGTCCTCATGACAGGAAATTTGAGAAGAACGACTATTTCGCGCTGGTGTTTGCCTTCCCTGCCTGGCTCTTCACCATGTTCGGTATAATGGACGGGCTTGACTATAAGTTGTATGTAGGCATAGGCGTCACGTTGTACGGCATCTGCTACGTGCTGGTGCACGACGGGCTGATACACCAGCGGTTCAAAATCTTCAGCAGGATAGAAAACCCCTGGCTCATTGCGCTGCGCCGCGGCCACAAGGCCCATCACAAACACCTGGGTAAGCACAACGCCGAGTGTTTTGGCATGCTGATCGTTCCTTATAAGTATTTTAAGGAAGCCAAGGTTTTCTCACAGCAACTGCGCAGGCAGCGTAAGTAGTAAACATTGGCGGTCCCACTAACCTGCCGCCATATGCGACAAAAGCTTCTTCTTATTTTATTTCCGATCGTCGGCGTTATTGCCGGCTCAAGCGATTCTGTTGCCGGCGTCCACAGTGGTGCGCCCGGCCAGATAGCGATCGACTATGTGACGTACTACAAAGAAACCAACGAAGTAACGGTTGAGCTATTCTATTTGAAGGAGTACACTGAAGAATCGGCGGAAAAAATGAGGCAGGCAGCCCAAGAGATAGTTTACGACCAAAGCGAAGTGAAACGCATGCGCGTCCCGGCGCCCTTGCAAAAACTTACCTCGACCTGAGCGGCCTGGACCAAATCAATTTGTTTGATGACCAGGGCCGCTTTATCACAAGGGCGCGATTCGAAGGCGTCGATTATTTCGAGGACATGATCTCGGCAAGCATGGTGGCTGCCTTTACGTTGGAGGTACCCGCCGGCCGGGACCCAGTGTTTTTCATCAGCGCATCATTGCACTCGATCCGGAAACACCGGTGGTGCTGCCGGCGGGAAGAAACAAACGACTAAGGGACTACATCATCGCCGAGGTTGGCGCCGACACTACGGATCAATGGGGGTTTCAAATCAAACTGTTTCAAAGAGCGGCTAACGAAATCTATACACTTGTCTCCTCCGGCGGCGAAGCGCATATCTACGGGACATTGAACGAAGATGTGGCCTCTCTCTACAAAGCCGCGAACGTGGCGATTCTGGCGGGCCTCGTCCTGAATATTTCCTTCAACAACCAGCCATTGATTTTGCTGTACGAAGCCCAGCCTGAATCGGACTTCATGTGGTCTGACCTCCTGTACTACGATGGCACTGCCTATCAATCCACAACCCACAATCGCATACCACCTGACAAGTAAGCGTTACTCAAACACCTTGTCCATGATCTTCGCGGAATTGAGGCACATGGGTATGCCGGCGCCCGGATGCACGCTACCACCGACGAAGTAAAGACCTTTGATACGGTTGCTGAAGTTCGGGTGGCGCAGGAAGGCCGCAAACTTGTTATTGGAGCTGTTGCCGAACACCGCACCAAAGGCGCTGGCATATTTTTCTTTGATGACAGGTGGTGTGAGCACGTGTTCATTCTGAATATCCAGGTCAATACCCAGGCGCTTCCTGATTTTCGCCAACACATTTGCACGCGTACGTGCAACCAACTCGTCCCAGTTCTGGCCTGTGTCATTGGGGGCTGTTACGATGATAAACCAGTTTTCGCAGCCTGCCGGCGCATCACCTTTTACATGTTTACTGGTAATACAAATATAGACGGACGGGTCGTCGGAGATCGTGTGCTGGTCGAAAACGGCTTGGTACTCTTTCTTTTCATCAGAAGTAAAGAGCATGTTGTGCACGCCTAGTTGATCGTGCTCTCCTTTTACACCCCAATAGAACCCAAGTATTGAGCTCGACTTTGGTTGCCGTAGAATTCTCTTTGGCTGTTTCTCCCTGGCGAGCAACCTGGTATAAGTGAAGTACACATCCATGTTGCTGATGATGCGGTCGAATGAGATTGCCTCGTGGCCCACCTTGAGTCCGGTGGCTACATGATCGGTCACCATTATCTCATCCACCTTTTTGCCAAAATGAAACCGCACACCCACCTCTTTTGCCAGTTTCACCATCGCCTCCACGATCGAGTACATACCTTTATCGGGCATGTACGTGCCTATGTCTATAACCAGGTGCGGTATCAGATTCAAAGTGGCCGGCGCCACGAGCGGGTTGGACCCCACGTAAGACGCATAGTGATCGAACAATTGAACAATCTTGGGATCTTTAAAGAACTGCGCGTTGCCGCGGTGCATCGACTTGAACGCATCAATCTTGTGAAACTTGAAAAGTCCATACACCACCCGCTTTGTGAAATAGTTCTTGATCACATGCAGTGAGTTCTCGATGAATACGCCGTTGGTGATGTCGAACTTAGCGGCGCTGTCTTTCAGGTATCGGCGAAAACGCTGCTCGTCGTCCTGACTTTTTTCAGCAATCTCTTTGGCAAACTTGTCGGCGTCGGCGTAGGCAAGTATGCAGGTGCCGTCGTCGAAGAAAAAACGAAACGAAGTTTGCAGCCGAGTGTAAGTGAAGTAGTCCCTGGGGTTCTTGCCGCAAAGCGTGAACAACTCGTCGATGAGGTGTGGCATGGTAAACACGGAGGGGCCCATGTCGAAACGGAAGCCATCTACCGCGTGCTGCCTCAGCTTTCCGCCGGGGTAGTCGTTGGCTTCGAAGAGATCCACGGAATAGCCACGGGCACTAAGCCGAATAGCCGCCGCCAGTCCGGCGATTCCCGAACCTATTACTGCACACTTTTTCATTTAACCGCGCTACAAAAACCCTGACTTGAGGCTGTCGACTTCCCAAAACGACAAGGTGTGAATCCGTTGTAAAAATAACCGTAGCCCATTACGGGCGCTGAGCAATCCAATTTC
>JAAURZ010000149.1 GCA_012031955.1 Bacteroidia bacterium | reverse complement strand
CTTGATGGACAAAATGGGGCATAAAGAAGGTGAAATGATTCAACATTCGAATGGTCACAAAATCCATTGAACGGGCGCAAACAAAGGTAGAAGAAAACAACTTCGGTATACGGAAACGATTACTGGAGTATGACAACGTGATGAACTCGCAGCGCGAGGTGATCTACAAGCGTCGTCGCAACGCGCTCTTTGGCGAACGTCTTGAGCTCGACATTCTCACCATGCTATTCGACACCTGCGAAGAAATGGTGACCAACGCCAAGAACTCCGAAGACTACGACAGTCTGCGCCTTAACACACTCGGCATACTCGGCCTCGACTATGAAATCAGCCAGGACGAGTTCGTGAAAGGCGACATTGCAACGCTTGCCGACGACCTGTATCACAAGGCGCTTGCGCATTACCATAAGAAGAACAAGCACGTGGCTGAAAAGTCGATGCCCATCATCAGCGACATTCACAAAACCAGGGGCGCTACGGTTGAGAATATTCTGGTGCCTTTTACCGACGGCACGCGCCAGATAGGTGTGACGGCCAACCTGCAGAAGGCGGTGCAAACGCACAACGCGGAACTGGTGAAGGCGATGGAAAAGATCGTGACGCTCGCCATCATCGACCAGCAGTGGAAGGAACACTTGCGCGAAATGGATGACTTGAAGCAGTCGGTGCAAAATGCGGTGTATGAACAAAAGGATCCATTGCTCATTTATAAGTTTGAAGGCTTTGAACTTTTCAAACGCTTTATCACGAAGGTGAATGAAGACACGGTGGCATTCCTGATGAAAGCCGACATACCGATTCAGCAACCCGATCAGGTGCGCGAGGCGCAGCGCCAGCGACAGGTGCGATTGAAAGAGCAGAAAGACGAGTCACGGTCATTGCTGAGCGGCGGCGGCCAGGGTGCGGCCAATCAGGAACGACCTCCGCAGGAAAAGGTGGCGCCGATCAAGTCCGACAAAGTAGCGGGTCGAAACGACAGGGTGAGCGTTCAATACTCCGACGGCCGCGTGTTGCGCGACGTTAAATACAAGAAAGTGGAAGACGACTTACGCAATAACCGATGCATTATTATCGATTGATCATCAAAGCCCTCAAATATTTCCTTTATGCGCTCGCCCTGGTTGGTTGCGTTACGCAACGAACCAGCACCACGCAGACAAGCAAGTATTCGGAAGACCTTACAGCGGTGCGCCCGCAAGTGCAACTGCCTGCAGCAGACACGGCAACGCAGGGAAACCCGAACCTTGTGGTAAAGCCGAAGGAAAATGTTCCGGCAAAATTCAATGTTAACAGCCGACTCGACGCCACCCTCGACAGCATTAACAAGAACTACCTGGTGCGGGGATATGTAGATGGCTTTACCATCCAGGTATTTACCGGCGACAAAGAGGGTGCGCTTAGCGCCAAGCGCGAGCTCACATTGGCATTGCCAGACCTTGCGTCGGAGATGATTTACGATGCCCCCACCTTCCGCGTGAAGACGGGCCGTTACCTCGAATTGATGGAAGCTCAAAAGACTACCTCGCCATCAAGAAATACTTTCCCAGCGCCATTGTCATCCCCGAGAAAATTCGGATAAATTGAGCGGAAATCACGACGATGACCCTTCTTGACAAAATCAAATCGCTATCTGAATCATACAGCAAAGAAGTAATCGAAATACGGCGGCACCTTCATGCCAACCCGGAACTCTCATACCAGGAGTTTGAGACAGCCAAGTATGTAGGGAAGCGGCTTACAGAGTTTGGCCTTTCCCCCAAAGAAGGCATTGCCGGCACGGGCCTGGTTGTTGAAATCAAAGGAAGGAACCCCGACAGTAAGACGATCGCATTGCGCGCCGATATGGATGCACTGCCAATAACGGAGCAGAACGAAGTTTCCTATAAGTCAAAAAATCCCGGCGTGATGCACGCCTGCGGCCACGATGTACACACGTCGTCCCTTCTGGGCACGGTAAAAATTCTGCAGGAAGTGCGCGAACAGTTCGACGGCACCGTGCGATTTCTTTTTCAGCCAGGCGAGGAAAAAATCCCGGTGGCGCATCCTACATGATCCGCGACGGAGCCCTTAAAAATCCGGAGCCCGCTTCCATTATCGGCCAGCATGTATTTCCGTTGCTGCCGGTCGGCAAGATCGGTTTTCGGGAAGGCATGTACATGGCCAGTTGCGATGAACTCTACTTCAAGGTTATAGGAAAAGGAGGCCACGGCGCTGCGCCCGAACTGGCCGTCGATCCGATCCTGATAGCGTCACACATCGTAATTGCGCTCCAGCAAGTCATCAGCCGCAATGCGAGCCCCAAGCAACCTACCGTGCTCACAATCGGCAAGTTCATAGCCGAAGGCGCCACCAACATCATCCCCAACGAGGTAAACATGGCCGGCACCTTCAGGGCGATGAACGAACCCTGGCGTGAAGAAGCACTGAAGAAAATAAAAAAGATGGCAGAAAGACATCGCCGAAGGCATGGGCGGCAAGTGTGAAGTGGACATATCCCGGGGCTACCCCTACCTGGAAAATAACCCCGACGTCACCCGTCGCATTCGCGCGGCGGCAGAGGCGTACGTTGGCAAGGAAAACGTGGTAGACCTCGACATCTCTTTGGGTGCCGAAGACTTCGCGTACTACTCGCAGGTAATACCCGCTTCATTTTATCGCCTTGGCACAAGAAATGAAGCAAAGGGAATTACTTCATACGTTCATACACCCACGTTCAACATCGACGAAGAAGCGCTCAGGATCGGCCCCGGACTGATGGCCTGGATGGCGATACAGGAACTTGGTGGTGCTTGATAATTCCGCAGGCATACTTCCATTTCAGTCAGGATATCACTAACATGCAAAAGCCCCGGTAGGAGACACCGGGCTTAAAGCGTGAACATGGAAAACACTCCCACTTCCAAGCCTGTAAACAATGCGGCAAAACTGCCATGGGGTACAGTGCGCAAGGTGGTATACATTGCGGGCACGCTTGTTCTGTTTCTCTTCGCGCTCGACCTGATGATCTCGTCGTTTCAGCACCTTGGCAAAGCGCGGCAGAAACCATCATACTGGCCACTTCCAATCCGTTTACGGCACTGTTTATCGGGCTGCTCATCACGGCGATGATACAAAGCAGTTCCACTACGTCGTCGATGGTGGTGGCGCTGGTGGCGTCGGGGTCCATCACCATCGAGAGCGCCATACCGATTATAATGGGCGCCAATATCGGCACCACCATTACCAGCACCATCGTATCGCTGGGCTTTATCAACAAGAAGAAAGAGTTTCGGCGGGCGGTGTCGGCAGGCACGTATCACGACTTTTTCAATATCCTCACCGTGATCATTCTGTTTCCGCTCGAATACTATTACGGTTTCCTTTCGTCGGTGTCGACCTACATTGCGCATTCCTTCTTTCCCGGCGGTAGCACGCCGGTTGAAAATACCGTGCGTCATTTCTGGCCCGGCTTTAACCCGATCATCAATTTTCTGGTGTCCAGTATTTCCAATGGCTTTTTGCTGGCCCTGTTGTCGTTCGGGTTGTTGTTCGCCTCGATCATTGTTTTTCGCAGGTTGATTTCCAACCTCATGCTTGTTAATTCTCCTGAGCGGTTCGGCAGTTCTTTTTCAAGAACCAATTCAAGTCGTTTGCCTGGGGGTTGATTACCACGGCGGCAATCCGTTCGAGTACGATTACGACATCATTGGTGGTGCCGCTGGTAGCCAAGAAAATAACGTCGTTGCGCAAAGCCGCACCCTTTATACTGGGAGCAAATATGGGTACCACCATCACAGCGTTTATAGCGGCCACGTTAAACTCCAACACCACCAGCGCGATCAGCATCGCCATCGCACATTTTCTGTTCAACTTCCTGGGTGTGCTTCTGTTTCTGCCGATACCCGTGTTGCGCAAGGTGCCGCTCGAACTTGCGGAGGGGCTGGGCAAGCTTACGCTGAAATACAGGCTGGTCGGGTTTGTGTATTTGCTCTCCACGTTTTTCTTTATTCCATTCTCGCTGATCTACCTGAACCAATCGTCGATCGAAACACTCGAAGTGACGTATGTAAAAAACAATACCCTGAACGGAGGCACCGACAGCTACCGGATTATTTCCAAGATGAATCAAACCAGCCAGAGCGGCGAATGGATGACATTCCGGCCTGGTTCAAACGACTCGCAACCAAGTGAGATATTTCCGGTGTATCGGAAGAACAACATCCTCATTGTAAACAAAGAGATGTACTTGTTTAACAGGCCGGGCTTTTGCTGGGACGGCGAAAACACACAGGGCACTTATCGGTCGTGCATACGAGAAATATTATCAACACTCAGGCTTGCCAACGGCCAGGAATTTGACTCGGTTTATGTGTATGAAAGAACGTATCACCCGGCGGCCGATTCAGTTGTGGAACGCCTGTATGTGAGCCCCCTGTTGCCAATCTTCCTCAAGCGGCAATTGATTGCCCCGGGCGACCGCATTATTGAAAGCGAAGAAGTCAGCGAATTCACGAGAAAATAGGCCGGCTTTAATAATTATTTCCGGGCGCCGGTTGTTGACTGGATGAGGGTGTAATTTCTATTTATATTGCAATATTCAAGCGACGATGATTAAGGAGTTCTTGTTAAAATTTTTGAAGCTCGAAGGATTGATCAATAACCTGACGGCCTACCTGGAGACGCGAATGCAGCTCTTTAAGCTGGAGATTCAGGAAGACATAACGAGGGCAGTGGGCAAAGTCGCGCTGATGTTGCTGATCAGCCTGGGTGGTTTTCTGTTCATACTGTTTTTCAGCATAAGCGTGGCGTACCTCATAGGCGAGTCGCTCGGCCTGGTGGCAGGGTTTGGAATTGTGGCCGCATTCTATCTGGTTGTTACCCTTGTATTGGTGTTGTCGCGTAAAGCGATCGGTGAAATAATACAGAAGCAGGTGATGGATTCGATGAAGCATAAGAGCAAATGAGTTATGGAAATATACAAGTCGAACGATCCAAAATTTGAATTGATGCAGAAGTCGGCGCGACAGCGTGAAGAACTTGAAGAAGAAATAAAACTCTTTTCCGAGCGCACGGAAAAAATCATTACCAACGCCCTGATTATCGGTGGCACATTGGCGGCGGCGTACCTTGCCTTAAGGTTGTTTTCGGGCAAGGCCAAGGGCTCGTCCAAGTCAAGAAAGATAAAGCTGGTAAGCGCGCGCGTCGACCAGCCGGAGGAAGTGGAGGTAGCGCAGCCTTCGGTGGTCTCCAACATCGTAACTGAAATCGGATCGGCGGTGGCGGCCCAGGCCACAGCATTTTTGCTTACCCTCGCCAAAGACAAACTTACTGAATTGCTCAGCAACCAAACGGCTAACAAAAACACCGACACTACCGACAATGGGCATCCTTAAGTCATTGCAGGATCACTACCAGCAGGGCAAAAAGTCGCTGGCAGTATTGGTCGATCCCGACAAGGTGGATGCGCCTGCCGGTTTGCAGCACTTGATCAACCTGGCGACCGAAAATCTGGTGGATTATTTTTTTGTGGGTGGCAGCCTGATCACCACCACCAACCTGGCGAGGTTGTAAAGCAAATCAAGGAGAATGTGAAAATACCGGTGGTGCTGTTTCCCGGCAACGCCATGCAGGTGGAGCCGCAGGCCGACGCGCTTCTCTTTCTTTCGTTAATCTCGGGAAGGAATCCCGAGCTGTTGATCGGTCAGCACGTAGTCGCGGCGCCCATCATCAGGAACACGCGGCTTGAAGTGATTCCAACAGGTTATCTTCTTATCAATTCAGGGCGTATTACTTCGGTGGCATACATAAGCAACACCACGCCGATACCGGAAGACAAGTACTCGCTTGCGGCATGCACAGCGATGGCCGGCGAGATGCTTGGTCTGCGCGCCATATACCTCGACGCCGGCAGCGGCGCGGAGCGTGCAATCAGTCCGAAAATGATTGGCGCCGTGCGCAAGTCAATCGGCACGCCGCTGATTGTGGGCGGCGGCATTAATACCAGTCGCAAGGCCATTGAGGCATTGGAGGCCGGCGCCGATACGATTGTGATTGGCAACGCGCTTGAAAAAATCCCGACCTGCTCACTGAAGTCGCCGACAAAATCTACGAATGGAACCAGAGCGTTCCAAAGCAGTAGCTAACGAATCAATTCGCGGGAGATTACCATTTCTGGATCTCCGTGGTGCCTTCGTAAATCTGTGTGATTTTTGCGTCGCGCATGAGGCGCTCCACATGATATTCTTTCACGTAGCCATAGCCGCCGTGTATTTGCACCGCCTCGGTGGTTACTTCCTGCGCTAT
>JAAURZ010000148.1 GCA_012031955.1 Bacteroidia bacterium | reverse complement strand
CAGGCTATGACGCAGCGCGCCAGGCGGCCGTCGCATTGCTGTCGACCCTAAAGGCCGAACTCGGCGACCTGGCAAAAGTGAAGAGAATCGTGAAAAGTGACCGGGTGGGTGAATTGCCACTCCGACTTTACAGATCAACCGAAGGTAATGAATGGCTGCTCCGACCTGCTGGTGGCCGTATTTGGCGACGCCGGCCGCCACGCGCGTGCGGCACTCGGCGCCAACGCACTGCCACTCAATATCGCCGTGGAGGTGGAGATGGTAGTGGAAGTGGAGCCTTAATTTTTCATTGGGGTTATGTAGAAATAGTCAACGCGGCTGCTCGGTCTATTTCATCCATTCGTACACCTGGTAGTGTTCACCATTCATGCCGAGCGCATTGTAGGTTTGCTGTGCCCGCCGGTTGTTTCTTTCAACATAAAGCCTGATGCCCTTTATGGCGGGGTCATTCAACACTTCTTCTTTCAGATGCTCATACATTTTCCGGAATATTCCCTGCTTGCGGTATTCCGGATCGACATATACCGACTGTATCCAGAGTACATTGCCATTTCGCCAGTCGCTCCATTCAAAAGTCACCATGTGACAGGCTATCACGACGCCATCGACTTCCACAACTTTGTAATATCCTTTCGCACGGTCGCTCAGCAGCGCGGCAACGCCGGCCTGCAGCGTTTCGGTATCCAGTTCCAGTCCTTCCGTTTCGCGTGCCATACTTTGTTGGAATCGTACGATTGAGGCAATGTCAGAAACGGTCGCATTTCGAATCCTCATAAGCGTTCGAGCGCTTGTTCCATGTCGTGGATGAGATCGCCGGCGTCTTCAATGCCTACGGAAAGCCGGAGCAGGTTGTCCGTAACACCAATAGCCGCCCGCTCGTGTGCGCTCATCTTCACATGTGAAGTCTTAAATGGCGAACAAATAGTAGACTCAACACCGCCGAGACTGATGGCGCGTCGTATCAGTTTGAGATTGTTCATGAATTGCAGTGCGTCCCTTTTCACCTCAAATGCCACCATGCCGCCGAATCCGCCGGTCATCTGATCTTTTGCGATCGTGTGGTCCTGGTGATCCGGCAGGCCAGGGTAGTAGACCTTGCCAATTCTGCTGTCGTTGTGTAGAAACCGGGCGATAGCCAGCGCGTTGGCGTTCTGCTGTCGTACGCGTAAAACAAGCGTCTTCAGGCTCCGCTCCACCATGTAGCAAGTATGCGCGTCGAGCGACCCGCCAAAGTGAATGGCGCTGCCCCAGATTTGTTCGATGCTCTTTTTTGTGCCCACAGCCACGCCGCATGCCAGATCGCTGTGGCCGCCTATATATTTGGTGCCGCTGTGCGTAACAATGTCGATGCCCATGTCTATCGGGTTCTGGTTGACGGGCGACGCGAAAGTGTTGTCGATGATGGTGACGATGCCATGCTTCCTGGCGAGCGCCGCCACTGCTTTTTATGTTGGTGATCTTTAGCGTAGGGTTCGAGGGGGTCTCTATGTAGATCACTTTCGTGTGCGCCGTTATCGCCTTTTCAAATTCTTCGATGCGTGCACCGTCTACAACCGTGTGGTCTATACCATATCGCGGAAGCTCCGTGGAGATCGCGTTGAATGTGCCACCATATAAGTCATTTTGAAAGATGGCATGATCGCCTTTCTTGAGCAGTGCAAACAGCGACGTGAGAATTGCCGCCATGCCGGAACTGAACACGATGGCATCTTCGCCGTTTTCAAGCGCCGCCATCTTTTCGGCCACAGCCTTTTGATTCGGGGTATTAAAATACCGCGGGTACAGCGTCGCCGGGAGGTCTTCGTAGTCGTACGCGGATGAGGTGAAAATTGGGTTAACCAACCCTTTGAACAGGGGGTCGCCTACGGAACCTGCATGTACGCTTTGGGTGAGTTTGGAGGGGGAGTGCTTCTGCATTAGCAAAAAATTTTGACCCAAAGATAGAAAGATTAGAGATGAAGCACAGGAACAGTCAAGACCGGCAACTTCCGTTCAAAAAAATTTTGCTCAACTGTCACCGAAAGTTTCCCAACAAGAACATTGCGATGTTATCACAAGTACACATAAGATTATTGCACTAAGTGAAGATTTACCTGAAAAAAATTCTAATTTTCACTGTTGAACCTAAAACCCTTTATACTATGGCAAAACCCCTATACCCCAACGACGGCAAGCCGATCGGACGCGACAAGGCTGAGCGCATGTTGAACAAGTACAATGAACATCATCGTGACAAGGATGAAGTGAAGGCCGAGTTCTTCGGTCGCGACGTAATCGAAGAGATTCTCAAACAAAAGGACTGTGTGGGAATAAGGATCTACTATGCATACACCGAGAACGCCGAGCCGGGCCGTTTGAAGCAAGACAAGCGATTGCTTCTTGTAGGCGCCCGCGAAGACGGCAGCAACATTTGGTCAATCGGATCGGTTGGCAAAGACGGAGGTGAGGAAGGCGGAATAGTTGCGGATGACGGCAAACCTTGCCCACCGAACTGCCCGAATGGCAATGGATAGTGTTGTATTTGAAATATCATTTTACTTGTCGGTCGCGGCCGCCGGCATTGCAGCCTATTTTCTAGTAGGAATTTTCAAAAAGCAGCCACCTGTTTACAGGTGGCTTGCTTTTAGCTACCTCTGGTCGATTTTTTGTGATTGCATTATGGAGTTTGGAGACCAGACCCATTTGATCAACCAAAATATTGGCTCGATTCTTTTCGGAATATTTCAGCTCCCGCTGGTTTCGGTTTTCTTCTACAAGCTGCTCAACAGGCCGGCAATAAGGTTACCATTGATAATTGTCGTCGTCATCTACATGATTTTTGCTGTATGTAATTACTTGTTTATACAGGCAGGTTCGATCAACTCCTATTCACAGGTCTTTCGCACAATAGTTATTTTGTCTTTGACACTCATGGCCTTTATGTTTCATTGAAAGAACACCCCGTCGTCAAACCTTTTGAACTACCCACCTTTTGGATATGTACTGGCTTTCTCATTGCTGCGGCGGGCAAACTGACTTTGTATGGCGTGACGGCTTATCTGATTGAAATTAAAGAAACTCTTTATTGGCCATGGACCTTGCATAATACGCTAAGTATTGTGCAGAACATCTTTGTTGGTATCGGCGCCTGGCTGCGCTACAAGGAGGTAAAACTTGGAGATCAGGTCTATCCGCATAATAGCTGATACTTTGGTACAGGCAACAGGATTTCACCCAATACATCGCCTATGGACGGTACGCAGATATATCTGATTCTCGCGATCGGCTCGCTCGGCATGCTCATTATGGCAGGAGCCATTATCACGTTCGTAGTTTTCTATCAGAAACGCATGATGAGGGAACAAGTCAAACGCCAGGCACTGGAAGCAGAATACCAACGAAAGATGATGGAAGCGGCCCTCGACTCGCAGGAGGAGGAACGCCGACGCGTAGCCGGCGACTTGCACGACAGTGTCGGGGCCATGCTCTCCGCAGTACGAATGGGATTGATAACGCTTTCGCGGAAAGATCCGTCGCTCGCCGAGCGCATGCAGCAGTCAAAGGAGATGCTCGACGACACGATCGAATCCGTGAGACGCATCAGCCGTGATCTCATGCCGTCGACGCTTGAAAAATTTGGATTACTGCAGGCGGTTCACGAACTATGCAACCGCTTCGAGGAAACCGCGCACATACCGATTGAGTATCACGAACAGGCCGACCAACTGCGGCTGAGCAAGAAACAGGAAATGTTTGCATTCAGAATCGTACAGGAAGTACTTAACAACATACTCAAGCATGCAAGGGCCACGCAGATTGTTGTACATGTAAGCGGCGACAGCGAACTTTGTATTGAAATGGCCGACAACGGAATCGGCTTTGACGCGGAAGCCGTAAAGGCAGATCCAAGTGGCAGAGGCCTGGGCCTTTTTAATATGGAGAACAGGGCGCGCTTGCTGGGTGGATCGGTCAGGTTTGAAAAAATATACCCAGCGGGAGCCGCGTGATACTAAACATTCCTGGTGCCAATGGAGAATAAGATCCGGGTATATATTGCCGATGACCATACTTTGTTCAGAAAGGCAATGGTGAACCTGCTTCAGACCTTCGACGGCGTGAGTGAAGTGAAGGATGCGGAGAACGGAAAGGAGCTGGTGGCATTGGTGAAGGAGCTGCCACCCGATGTGGTGATCGTCGACTTGCAAATGCCCGTGATGGATGGTACCCAGACCTGCGAATTCCTCATTCCGCGTTACCCCGACCTGAAAGTTATTATCCTCACCATGCACGACAGCGAAAAGTACATCCTGCACATGATGGAAATGGGCGTGCACGCATTTCTACTCAAGAATACCGACCCCGACGAACTGGAAAAAGCAATACACGCCGTTATCGAAAAAGACTTTTACCACAATGACCTGGTGGCTTCGGTGCTGCGCCGAAGTATGCGCGACCGTAAACTGGCCCAGCAACGCCCCGTGTTCCGGTCGCAGCAACTTACCGACCGCGAAATTGAAATCGTGAAGCTTGTGTGCCAGGAGCTTTCAAATAAGGAGATTGGTGAGCGCCTCGGTCTCAGCGACAGGACTGTGGAAAACCACCGCTCTCGAATAATGGAGAAGCTGGGACTCAAGAGCGCAGTCGGACTCGTGCGCCACGCCTACGAGACCGGTCTCATCGAATAACCGCCAAGAGTAATTCTACTCAATTTGTTAGGTGTTTATACACACCACACACCCCCGCCCATTAGGGGTCGGCACCTAATGCCCTTAGGTGTGGAGACGGTGTTATGCGAGCACATCAGGAATTTTGACACTTCAAAGGTTACATCCCCACATTTCCTTCATGAACCCTCGAAACGTCGAAGAATTTCGAAAGGATTCTTTGTCGGATATTCGACTCAGTAAGGTTTAGAAAAGCAATGTTTGCAACACCAATACAAGCTGTTATGAAAATCCTTGTGGTTCACAGGCAGAAAGAGGTCATTGAGAAAATCAAGTCAGTGTTGCGAAACAACGAACCTATTATCCGCTTCTCAGATTCGGGCCTGGATGGGCTCCTGGCTGCCCGGATCGAACCCTTTGACCTCGTTATTTGCAGCACTGACCTGCCTGTGATCACGGGATTTGAACTCGTCCGTTCAATCCGCACAAACTCTGTTAACAAGAGCGTTCCTGTCATCTTTCTTGCCGACGAACTCGACGAGAAAATGGAACATCTTGGAAACGCACTCGGCGTAGCCTCCATGCTGCCCACCCGGGACATGGACGCAAGGCTGGCATCAATCGTTAGCACCCAGGTAAAAATCGCCCCCGATAAGAATTGGCTCGATTTACTTCCCAATTAACTCCTCAGAAGTTAGTTTTGTATTAAAGAATTTAACTTGTCTAAGTACGCGTTGGCTACTTCATTCTACTTATTCGCCTTCCCCTGGACTTGATGTCCAGGGGCGAGGTTGAATTTTTTTCGCGCCCGTTGTGTACTTTTTGAAAGCTTGGAGGGTTATATCATTTTTTACCTACTGGCGGGGCCCATTTTTTCTGATCTTATGAAATGGCAACACTTTGTGCGGCATCACCGATTAAGTCAATTCCGACGGGCTTGCTATTGTGTGCTTATTGTTATGATGCTCTTTCGTATCTGGCTAGTCGTTGCACCACCAAAATCGTCATCTCAACAGTTCGCCGTGCGTCCGCAGCCTGCCAGGAATGCCATGTAAAGCAACGGCAGGCGCAAACTCCAGATAAATATTACCTGAGTATTTTAAAACCATTATTTCTGCTTAACACCTGAACATCAGGAGGTTGTTTGCGTTAAATTTACCGTAGCAACCACTACATTTATGAAAACCACTAAGTACGCCATCCTGGAGTCGTTGGGCGAAATGGACAATCTGCGTGCGGAACAAGTGTTGGAGTATATCCAATCCTTGGACAACCCTCGGCAGAAGCCAGACTACAAGAGGTTCAAGCAGGAAGCTCTTAAACAGATTCGCCTGGCCATTCAACGCGACAAAGGTCAGCGGTTGACGGTCTGACCCGGTATTCGCAGTTCCTTTATCGAGGCGCTGCAAGCAGCGTCCAAAGTCGCTTTCTCCGCCCGGGTCAAAGCGTGTTCATATAACTTTCCCATTTAAGCAACGCACTGCTGAAGTCGGCAGGCAGCTCTGAGTCAAATTTCATAAACTCCTTTGTTGCGGGGTGTATAAAACCCAGCGTCTTGGCGTGCAGTGCCTGCCTCGGCAGCATCTTAAAGCAGTTGTCGACAAACTGACGATACTTTGTAAACACCGTTCCGCGCAAGATCTGGTCGCCGCCATACAGGGCATCTGTAGAAAGCGATGGCCAAGGTATTTCAGGTGAGCCCGTATTTGGTGTGTGC
>JAAURZ010000147.1 GCA_012031955.1 Bacteroidia bacterium | reverse complement strand
TTTGTTCGACTAGATGTCGCGTCGCTATTGGGTTGAGTTGCTGTAGCAGGCGCAAAACGCCTTCCATGTCCCACGGATTTGCTTTTGCAGTCGAAGTTCGCGGCTAATTCGGAGTAAATCGCTATGCCGTAGTGCGGTAACACGGCCTTGGGGTGCATCTCTCTTGTACTTGTTCATTCATTACTTCAGATACTTCATGAAAACATATATCGACAGGGGCGACGTATCGGGATTGCAGGCCTACCTTCTGCGAGACAACACGGAAGTGAACGTACCGTTGTTTACAGGTCCGGAGGGCAAACACCCCGTGCATCCGCTCAACTACGTGTGCGATCGGGTGTATGCGAAGATCGTTGATCAATCTGCCGGTCTTGCCATGGTGGAAGTGCTCGTAAATGCGGGTGCGAAACCGAACGGTCACCCGGACCAACTGGATACACCGCTGCTGGCAGCTTGCCGTATGCGATGCGACGACATCGCCCTTTACCTGATCGACCTCGGCGTGGACCTGAGCGCGCGTGGAACGCATGGAGGCACCGCGCTTCACTGGGCGAGTTGGATCGGCAGCGACCGCGTGGTGGAGCGCTTGCTTCTTGAAAATGTCAATGTAGAAGACGATCAGAATCAGTTTCAGTGCACACCCCTCCACTGGGCGTTAGACGGCTGGCTGAATGAGCAAGGCAACCTCCGCGGCCAGCAGCGGGTAACGGAACTGCTTGTAAAGGCCGGAGCAGCCCTCGACGCGCGCAACCGGGAAATGAAATCGGCGAGAGAAATATTGCAGCGCGCAGGTCTCGACGACTGGCTCCAGCGCCTTGACGGATGGGCGTTGGGCTAGCTTGCGCATGCGCCTCATCGCACGTTTTGAAAACCGCATGTATTGTTACATCTTTGAAACTTGTGAGCTTGATTACTATTAGCGGTGAATCTGTCGACTGTCAAAAATCTAATCTTTGATCTTGGTGGCGTCATTCTGGACCTGTCGGTAGATCATACCATCGATGGTCTGGCCACGTTGTCGGGCTTTGGTGCCGACGAGGTGTTGAAGCGCTACACCACGGAAGGCGGCTTTGAACTTTATGAGAAAGGCGGCATGTCCGACAAAACATTCCGCGAGTTTGTGAAGGAGGTGTACCAGGTGCGGGTAGCCGACGACCAGGTGGATGCCGTTTGGAACGCCATGCTCCGCGGCATACCCGACCATAAGCTGGCATTGCTCGACCGCCTGCGGTCGTCATACAATGTATTTCTGCTAAGCAACACCAACAACATACACCTTCATCACGTGAACAACGTAATGATGCCTGCCACCACACATAGCAACAGGTCGCTCGACAGTTTCTTTGATCGTGCTTATTATTCGCACCTTGTTAAAATGCGAAAGCCCGATGCCGAGATTTTCGAACATGTGCTGGCAGACAGCAGACTTCAGGCGGAGGAAACGCTCTTCCTCGACGACAATGCAGCCAATATCAAGGGGCAGCGGCGGTGGGCATTCAAACATTCTGGGTAGAAACTCCTGATATGGTCTACAAGGTCTTTTCGATATGAAGAAACCCCTCAAGCAGCAGTTGTTGCATGCCGGTCTTTTCCTGGCAACGTTTATTACCACCACCCTTGCAGGTTCCGAACTTGCCTACAGCCGGTCGATATTTATGTATTCCGACGAGACAGGATGGCTCTACACGTGGAGTGATTTTTTAATGGGCCTGAATTTTTCCGTGCCTTTCATGCTGTTCCTTACCGTTCATGAGTTTGGTCATTACTTTATGGCAAAGCGTCACAATGTGCGCACATCCCTGCCCTACTACATTCCCGTTCCGCCGGGACTCATACTCTCCATCGGCACGCTCGGCGCCGTTATCCGTTTTCGTTCCAAGGTGTATTCCACCGTGCAGCATTTCGACATCGGTCTTGCCGGGCCGCTGGCGGGTTTCATCATCGCCTTGTGTGCCCTTATATACGGGTTCGCCACACTGCCGCCACCGGAATACATCTATTCAATTCACCCTGAGTATGAAGAGTACGGGCTCAGTTACGCCGACCATGTGTACAACGATGACTATCGAAGGGCGAAAGCAAAAGAGCTCACCGGCAATGAAGAAAACCTTTTCCCGGATATCGCATTTGGCAACAGCATACTCTACAATGTAGTCGCGAAGTTGGTCGCCGATCCGCAACGAGTGCCCAACCCGCACGAGCTTATGCATTACCCATTGCTAATGGCCGCCTTCTTCGGCCTGCTTTTTACAGGTCTTAACCTGTTGCCCATAGGGCAATTGGATGGTGGTCATATTATCTATGGCTTGTTTGGCAGAAAGGGGCACAGCATCATTGCCATCACATTCCTGGTGGCGCTTATCTACTACTCGGGTCTTGGTCTGGTTGACCTGCACGATCCTTCGCAGGGCAATCAATGGCTATGGTCTATTCCAGCCATTGGGGTCTACAACTACCTCGCGCTGTCAAGCATTGGGCGGTCTCTCCGCGACACCGTGATGTATGCGTTGTTGATATTGGCCACGCAACTACTGGCTGTTTGGTTTTTCCCGGGCATTCATGGCTATTCGGGCTGGATGATTTTCGGGTTGCTGGTAGGCAGGTTCCTGGGTGTTCATCATCCCGCAGCAGAACTGGAACTGCCGCTGAATGGCAACCGGCAGGTGCTTGGATGGCTTGCCCTCATCATTTTCGTGATCTGCTTCAGCCCGTCGCCGCTGCAGATTACTTAGCACTTCTTATTCACTCACGATAATTTTCTGCACGCCACGCTTCCTGCCTGCCGCCCACTTCAGCAGGTACATGCCTGCCCGGGCATCGCGCACGGTAACTTTTGTGGTGTGCTCGTCTTCAACTTCGGTCGCCATCGCAACTTCTCTGCCGGCAACATCGAGCAACTGAAGTACGTTGTATTTGCCCTGCACGTAAAATGTGCCGCGTGTCGGATTCGGGTAGAAGCGAAGCGGTTTTTCATCGTCGTCGATGCCCGTGATCACTTCGGGCGCGCCGGTGCCAAATACGGGTCGAATCATAAGGCTGCCCGTTACCACGTCGGTGTTTTGTATCCACGAGCCGTTGGCATTCACAAAAATCCTGTCGCCGGAGTTATTGTTTTTATCGAGTCCAACCTTCAGCAATCCAGCACCGGGCTCGCGCCAGGCTACATAGAAACGGTCTTTCACCAACTGCGCCGGCTGAAACAGAATGCGCTGGAACTTGCCCTGTTTCGAAATCGTGCGGCTGGGTATGGATACGAGCAAAGTCCCCGGTACGCCGGTGTTATCGGCGTAGATATAGAAGTCGGCAGTTACACTGGTCTTGAGGTAGGCGTCGGGCACGTAGATGTCGAAGCCGATAAGCGTATCGATATTGGTGGTGAGCATATCGAACTGCACAGCAGCGCGGTTGCCGGGTTGCGCAAGCTCGGCGGTGTACTCGGCAGTGCCATCGTCGTAGGCGTAGTGATCGAACAAAACGTACGTGGCCTGCAGCGTGTCGTTAACGCGAAAGTCAATCGGCGTGTAGATGGCAGGGTCGTAGTCGCCGGTGGGAATGGGCGAGTTGTCTTTGGTCTCCAGTTCCACGCGAAGTGTCACAGCGATGGAGTCGGCGTCGGGCATGAATTGCGCCGCATCGTCAGGGTCGGGAATATCAAACACCAATGTGTTTACATACTCCAGCTTTTCCAGACCCGATGATGCTCCTTTAATTGGTCTGTTTGTGCCGAGCGTGGTGGTGTACACCGTCGTAGTGTTGGTTGCCGTGTCGACGTTAACAAAAGTGCCGTATGTATCGAAGTCGATGGTGGTTTCAAGATTGCGCAGGCTTCTCACTTCCAGTGTCGGTTGGTACAATGCCTTGGTCTCTCTGAAGTGCCCAAGCGGGATGTGGTAGTACTGACCGAATAGCGGCCCAATGGGCATGGCGGCAGCCCGGTCGGGAAAATCCTGTACACCGGTGCCACGGTTCTTGTTCATGTAAACATAGTCGACGTTCCATGTATCAAATGCACCGGTAAGTCTGCCGTAACTTCTCAGCCTGAACTGGAACGCATCGTGCAGGTAGTCGGTACCTTCTACTTTCACACTGTAATAATAAAAGACTGAGTCCACAAAGTTGTTGTCCTTAATTTGTATGACCTCATCCCATTGCCCCGTTGCATTTCTGAATTGCAACTGCAAGTAGTCGGAGCCATCGGGTGGTTCTCCATTGCCTTTCCATTGATAGAAGAAACTGAGGTACACCGTCGATTGCTCTGCGGGCGTAAGCGTGCTCAGGTCGATGGGGTTTGATACCAGTTTGTCGCGATAGCCATTGATGTTTACAGAATCGTAAACTGCACCGACGGAGTCCAGGCCGTCGAAGGTGGCCACGTTAAGGGTTGGCGGCTTGATGCCGACGCCCGCGTTGATCCACACCGAGTTGCTATTTTGCCAGAGATCAGGGTCAGCAACGCCGGTGTTGTTGGTGGAGAAGTCGTCCCAAAAGGGCAGCGACAGCACAATGTCTTCCGTGCGCGATGTGCCGGTCACTTTAGCCGAAACATTACTGCGTGGCAACGGTCTTTGCAGAAGCTGCGCCACGGCCGAGTCGGCCATGCAGCAGACTGCCATGCACACAATGCCTGTACGCACAAGGTTCCATTTCTTATTCATAGTCGTCGGGCACATCGCTGCCTTCGGCGCCAACCCACAGATTGACGACGTCGCCCACTTTTACTATTTCGTCCATCTCGGGAATCTGCTTTAGAACGACAGGCGAAACGTCGGTAGTATCTCCGACAAGTTCCACATGGCCTACGCTGAGATTTGCGCCCAACAGCACGAACCGGGCATCTTCGAGAGAAAGGCCAAGCAGGCTGGGCATGGTTATGGAATCTTTGCCGCCGTCGCCCACCACAATGTCAATGACTGAACCTTTGGGAATGCGGGTGCCGGGTTCGATGGTTTTTCCTTCGTATTTAAGTTCCATCACGAGGTTGAGAAAAGGACTGGAGCGCAGCTCGATGCGCCCCGGCTTCAGGTCGGTGCTGCGCAGCACGGCGCGTGCGTTTTGCAGCGAGCTCTTGCCGTCGATGAGGTCGGGCACCGGCACAGAAGGTGGTGTTACTCTGTTTACCGATATGAATATTTTCCGGTTCTCCTTTACTTTCGCGCCCGGGTGCGGGTACTGCTTGAGCACTACGAGCGGTGGGAACTCGGATGAGTAAGCGGAGTCGTTCACTTCGTAACGCAGGTTGCGTTTCACGAGAAAATCCTCCAGCTCGTTCATGTGCATGCCTTCTATGTTTGGGACGGTGATGCTTTCGAGGTGGTTGGTGACGCTTGGCAGGTAGGCGTAGAAATACAGAATGGCCAGCACAACGAGCACGACGGCGGCCACGCCCAGGTTTACCAATACGCTGCCGATTGATGCCTTGCTGTACTTTTTGAGGAAAGATCCCTTTCATAAAACATTTATACGCTTCAATAATACTAAAAAAAATCAAACGCGTATTCAGGTTTAGCCTGCTGTATGCGCTTTCAACAGCCAATGGGGCCGCCGGGGTTATCAGAATTTCAGCGACGACTGGAAGTCGCGCTCGATGCGCCTGTTTTTTTCGAATCGCTCTTCTGCCAGGTCGATCAGTTTGCTGATGAGTTCCGTAAAGGATACGCCGCGTTCCTTCCACATCATCGGAAACATGCTGGAATTGGTAAAACCAGGTATGGTGTTGATTTCGTTGATATAAATGTTTTCGTCTTCATCGACAAACAAATCCACGCGCGCAAAGTCTTCACAACACAAAGCCTTGTATGCTTCGATCGACACCGCACGCACGCGGTCTGAGATTTTGGCTTTCAACTTCGCGGGCACTTCAATGGTTACGGCTTCGCCATCTACATACTTGGCGTCGAATGTATAAAAGGCGTACGACTTACTGATGATGATCTCCCCGGGAAGTGACGCCTCGGGAGGGTTGTTGCCGAGGATGGCACACTCAATCTCCCGGCCCTTGATGTATTCCTCAAACAGTATCTTGTCGTCGTAGCGAAATGCCTCGTCTACCGCTTTCTCGAAGTCATCTTCTTTCGTGACTTTGGAAACGCCCACCGACGAACCGAGACTCGCCGACTTGACCATGAAGGGCATGCCGAGTTCTGTCTTCACTCTCTTGAATGTGATCGATTGCCTGTCGGCGTGCGTGTAGGCGAGGAACCGCGTTACCGGAAGCTCGGCGGCAGCGAGCAGTCCCGTCTCGAACCAGGAAGCGGAACTCCAGTCGCTCGCTGTTCCCTCGCGTTCCAGATTTTCACCTGCCAGTAATAACGGGTCGCCGGCCGCAGCCGGACTTCGGGGGGCAACGTGATGTCAACCTGCCGCGCGGAAGCCACGC
>JAAURZ010000146.1 GCA_012031955.1 Bacteroidia bacterium | reverse complement strand
GAAAATGGTTTGTTCTTTTTCTTCCCGAAAGGTTTTAACAAATGTGCCATGCCCCTTGGCAGAAACATTCCAATCAATGGTGCGTATGTCATCTCCATATTGATATGGGCGCACATCATCAAACTCTAAACCAGTGCCTTTGAAAATTGAGTGAAAATCACCCTGCATCTGGCTGTTGATGGCCTTGCGTATCTGTATTTCGTAACGTCGGATGTTTCTTAAGAAGCGCTTTCACAATTTCTCTTCCACCCGCAAAGGCCATTCCAATGATGGCTCGGGTGGGCTCAAAAATAGGACAAATATGAGTAATTTGCCCCACCCAAATTGGGTTTTGGGTGTTTATAGCAGCTAAGCGGTATGGTACTACGAAAGGTGAGTTGGTTGGCATTGTTGACGGCCTTTGCGCTGTGTGGCTGTGGCAAAACGCAGCGTCCGCCGCAGGGCATTTTGTCTCATGCCGAAATGGTGGAGGCGCTATGCGAAGTGTACATCACCGAAGAAAAAGTGAATAAACTCGTATTGAAGCGCGACACTGCCCGTGTAGTGTTTGAATATTTTGAGGGACGTATGTTTGAAAAAATGGGTTTGTCGGATTCTGTCTTCCGCAAATCGTATGAATATTACAAGAGCAGGCCCAATGAGCTGGAGCAAATATATGCTGTACTGGTAGACACGCTGAGCCTGCGTGAACACAGCGCCCCCATTCGATTTAAGACGCAATGATCTACCCGAATGAACTGGAAACCAAGCTTGGTTTCGACCAGCTCCGCGAACGGATAGCCAGGTATTGTTTGTCGCCCGTGGCGGCATCCCGTGTTCTTGAAATCCGCTTTCAATCCAACCCCGAGTCTATTCGCACCCTCCTTCGGCAAAATCTGGAGTTCAGGCAAATTCTCGAAAAATCTGAAGACTTTCCCGCACGCCACTACCACGACCCAACGGAGTGGCTGGAGAAAATACGCCTTGAAGGAAGCTTCCTCGACGAACGCCAGTTTCTCGACCTCGCCAACACACTCCACACCATCACCGCCTGCAGGAAATTCCTGACCACTGCGCGCGAAACATACCCGGCTTTGTTTGCTCTCGCCGAACCGGTGGATATCACGACCCGGCATGCAGACGATATTGTATTACGGATCGACGACAATGCGACGGTGAAAGACAACGCAAGCCCGGAACTTGCCGCCGTGAGAAAGAAATTGAAAGCGGAGCAGCAGCGTTTGCGACGCCTGGCCGACACGCTTTTCAGGAGCGCAGTCGAAAGTGGTTGGGTGCCTGAAGGAGGCCTGCCAACCATACGCGATGGTCGCGTGGTCATTCCTGTGCTCGCCGAGCACAAGCGAAGACTGAAGGGTTTTATTCTCGATGAATCGGCCACGGGCCAGACTATTTTTATCGAGCCCGCCGAAATGCTCGACACCAACAACGAGATACGCGACCTCGAGCATGCCGAGAAGCGCGAGGTAATAAAGATACTGAGGCAAATGACCGACCAACTGCGACAGCACTTGCCCGCGCTGCTGGCCGCATTCGATTTTCTTGCCACCGTCGACCTGATACGCGCCAAGGCAAAATTGTCGGTAGACATCGACGCCGACATGCCGGTGGTGGAAGACGCACCCTGTTTGGTGTGGTACCATGCCAGGCATCCGCTGTTGCTGCTCAGCCTTAGAGGCAAGCGTGATGTGGTACCGCTTGAGATAGAGCTCGATGAGCAGGAAAAGATGCTGCTCGTGTCCGGCCCCAACGCTGGCGGCAAGTCGGTGTGTCTAAAAACCGTGGGCCTGCTGCAATACATGGTTCAGTGCGGGTTGCTCATACCAGTGTCGGAACGGTCGCGCGTGGGAATCTTTGAAGATATTTTTCTCGACATCGGCGACCAGCAATCCATCGAGAACGACCTGAGCACCTACAGCAGCCACCTCCACAATATGTCGGTTTTTATCCGGTCGGCTTCGGCCCGGTCCCTCGTACTCATGGACGAGCTCGGCTCAGGTACCGATCCCAACTTCGGCGGCGCCATCGCACAGGCAGTGCTCGACGCTTTGTTGGAAAGAAGTGCTGGGGCGTGGTGACTACGCACTACTACAATTTAAAACTTTACGCAGGACAACACGCCGGCATCCGCAACGCGGCAATGCGGTTTGACGATAAAAAATTGGTGCCTCTCTACATCCTTGACATCGGCAAGCCGGGTAGTTCTTTTGCGCTCGAGATCGCACGCAAAACCGGACTGCCGGCGCGCACACTGGAAGAAGCAGAAAAGCTGGTCGGAAAAGACCTCGCCGGTTTTGAAACTTTGATCCGCGACCTGGAAAAGGAGCGCAATACCCTGGCAGAAAAACTGCGACGACTGGAGAAGGAAGAGGTGCAACTCAGGCAATCGCTTGCAAAATATCAATCGCTCTCGAGTGAGCTCGAGACTAAAAAGAAAGAGATTCTCAATAAAGCCAAAGACGAGGCGTCGCAGTTGCTGAAAAACACAAACCGGGAGATAGAGAAAACGATACGCCACATACGGGAGAACAAGGCCGAACGAAAAGAAACGCTGAAGGTGCGCAAAAGCCTGCAGACACTGACTGAGCAGGTAAGCAGCCGAGGCGATGAAAAGAAAACAAGCAATGAAACCCTCGCGGAAGGCGACCGCGTGCGCATCGTCGGGCAGGAGGGTACCGGCATTGTTATAAACCTGAAAGGAAAAAAAGCCACCCTGCAACTGGGCGAACTTAAGTCTACCGTGGAAGTGAGCAGGCTTGAAAAAGTAGAAGGCGGTATGCCCAAAGCCGTTGTCGCTAAGTTGCGCTCGGCCGGCATCAACATATACGAAAAGCAGTCGCGATTCAACACCAGCCTCGACGTGCGTGGCAAACGAGTAGATGAGGTGATTCCCTTGCTCGATGAATTTCTGGATACAGCCATTCTGCTTGGAGCGGGCGAGCTTCGCATCCTGCATGGCAAAGGCGAAGGCGTGTTGCGAAAAGTAATACGCGATCATTTAAAGCGATACAAACAGGTAGCATCCTTTGCCGACGAGCACGTGGAGCGAGGCGGTGACGGCGTTACTATCGTGGTGATGAAATAATTTCCTGATAAAACCTATGAAGCGATTCATTGCATTTCTCACAAGACCCGCCCTGGCAGTCGCCTGCGCCGGCTGCCTCGTAGCGTGCAGGCAGAACGGTGAACAGAAAACGCAATCTGCATTGTACCTGGGCGGCGACCTTTCCTACGTCAATGAGATGGAGGACTGTGGTGGAAAATTCAGAGACAACGGACTGGAGGTCGACCCCTTCGCGCTGTTTAGCGAAAAAGGAGCCAACATCGTGCGCGTAAGATTGTTTCATTCACCTACGTGGACGCATTACTCCAACTTACAGGACGTTACAAAAACAATTCGACGCACAAAGGCGGCAGGCATGAAAGTGCTGCTCGACTTTCATTATTCCGATGATTGGGCCGATCCGGGCGACCAGATTATTCCGGCAGCCTGGAAGGATATTGGCGATGTTGTAACGCTGGGTGACTCACTCTACCAATATACTATCGCCACGTTGGAGGCCTTGTACAAGGAGGGCCTTGTGCCCGAATTTGTGCAGGTGGGCAATGAAACCAACAGCGAGATTCTGGTGCAGCACCACGTCGATGAACTAACAGAGCCAATCAACTGGCAGCGTAACGTACACCTCTTCAACCGCGGCCTCGACGCAGTGAATGATTTCAACGCGAAACACGCCGTTGCAATTCAAGCCATGGTTCATATCGCGCAACCCGAGAATGCATTTGCCTGGTTCGACTCCGCGTTTCAGCATCATATTCACGATTTCGAATGGATAGGGCTGTCTTACTACCCGTTGTGGTCTCAGTACAAAATAGACGAAGCCGCCGGGGCAATTGATTCCCTGAAGAGGCTGTTCAATAAAAGAATCATGATTGTGGAGACGGCTTATCCCTATTCGCTGGAAAACTACGACAGCGCCAACAACTTGCTCGGCGACAGCGCCGCCGTGCTTGACGGCTATCCGCCTACGCCGGCCGGTCAGCTAAAATATATGCAAGACTTAACGGCCCAGGTACTGGCAGGCGGCGCGGAAGGTGTAATCTATTGGGAGCCCGCCTGGATTTCCACAGAGTGCCGCACGCGATGGGGCCAGGGATCCCACTGGGAGAATGCCGCATTCTTTGATGCAGGGAATAATAACAACGCGTTGCCGGTGTTTCAGTTTTTCCGCTCTGCGCAGCACCGCCCATCGTCTGATTAGCGTGGCAAGACATGAAATGAGCATAATTGCAAAGACCCCTTTAGGTAAAAGCTCTCATCCCGATAATTATCGGGAGCGAATTCCATGCCTGCGTGCCAGAATGCCGCACTACGGCATGCAGGCATGTGTCCATTAAAATCAATTATTAACGTATGAAGTAACATTTTCCGCTTGACGGCCCGGCACAAGGTCAACAAAAAGAGCGGCCGTCATCAGGTGACAGCCGCTCTTTTTGTAAGTATTACTTTTGTCTTATTGCTTGTCGAACACGAAAGTCCAATCACCTTCAACTGCTTCTACACGGCTGCTGCCTGCATAGCCGGCGCCGGTGTATGTGAAAGAGATAGTGAGTTGATCGTCGGCGTTGCTCAGCGCATACGTCATTGCAAGGTCGGGGCTACCGTCTTTGCGTATCAGTTGCGAGAGCGGGTCGGCGCCCAGGGTAATGCTTCCGCTGGGGGGCCAGGGATTCGGGTTGGGCCTGCTGCCGGTTATCGAGTAGCCAAATGTGGTATTTCCTGCTGTTGTGGTGAACGACATCACCATCGTAGAAAAGTCGGAAGTTCTGTCAGTGCCGTCGAGGTCGACGCTTGTCACCGCCCACGAGCCCTGCAGTTTTTCCAGTTGCTGATCTTCTGTCGATTTGCCGCCACCGCCGCCGTCGTCACAGTTCATGATTAACAGGGAAGCACTTGCAAGCACAACGAGAGATAGAATTCTTGCTAAAATCTTCATGCGTAGTTGAATTAAAGAGTTCTCAATTTGCCACTAAAATGTCAAAAATCAAACATTCATTAGCCAGGTTGAGATTAATTGGTTGTTTTTATAGATCAAATTTCGCGGTTAATGACCATTTCTCGCGGCCTGGTAACCCTTATTTGTAGTCCAAAATGCTGAACAATCCGGGTAGCGGCCTGATATTCCGCCGGCTGGTTGGAAGCAATAAACACCACACCACTCCGCGCCGCCTTTTGTAGTTGGTCCAGGTACCACTGGAAGGCCTTTTGATCGAGGTTTGTTCCGGGTTCGTCCAGGAATAACACCGGCGCCACGGTAAAAAACGCGAGGGCAAGCTTGAGCCGTTGGCGCATACCGGACGAAAAAAATCCGATAGTCTTGCTTCTGGCATGTTCGAGTTGCATTTCCGACACCATTTGATCTGTGGTCATGCCATCGCGGGGTGTCTTTAGTTTGAAATGGAAGCGGAGTTGTTCTTCCAGCGTAAATTCATCAATCAGGTCCATGTAAGGCGTGGCGATGGCGATATGCCGATACAGGGTATCGACCGCTACCGTGCTGCCGCCGATTACATAATGGAGTTCGCCTGCCGATGGAGGCACTTGCCCCCAAAGGATTTGCAGCAGGGTAGACTTACCTGATCCATTGGGGCCCGTGATCGCGTAAATCTCGCCGGGTTCGAATGTGTATGTCAGTTTTCTGAAAATCCAATCCCGGTGGAAGCGCTTGCCAAGGTCGCTCACTTTTATGCTGATCGATCGCTGACCCTGCGGGGATTGATGCATGCCAAATGGAGTTGGTTCAGTCGTTACCGCCGTAGCCTTTCATGATGCCACGCTCTGAGTTGCGGATAAATCCAACAATATAGTCACGCTCCTGACTTGCGGGGATGGCACTCTCCACCGCTTCGAGCGCCTTTGAGTTGTTCAAGCCTTTGAGAAAAACGTAGCGGTATATGTCTTGTATTTCGCTGATCTTTTCCGACGTAAACCCGCGCCGGCGCAAGCCCACGGTGTTGATGCCTGCGTACGTAAGCGGCTCGCGCGCGGCTTTGGTGTAGGGCGGTACATCTTTTCTCACCAACGATCCGCCCGATACCATTACGTGCGCGCCTACTTTCACGAACTGATGCAAGGCGCTGGCACCGCCGATAATGGCCCAGTCGTCTATCTCTACATGACCGGCCACCTGCACGGCATTTACCAGTATGCAGTTGTTGCCGATAAGGCAGTCGTGCGCCACGTGCACGTACGCCATCAGCAGGCAGTTCTTGCCGATGACAGTTTTGAACTTGTCGTTGGTGCCGCGGCTGATCGTAACGAACTCGCGGATCACCGTGTTGTCGCCGATGATGGTTTCGGTTCTTTCGCCCGCAAACTTGAG
>JAAURZ010000145.1 GCA_012031955.1 Bacteroidia bacterium | reverse complement strand
AACCAGGATGTTGACTATGGCAACGGTGCCGGCTACATCAATCCCGACGACATCGAGTCGATGACGGTTCTGAAAGGTCCCAACGCGACGGCGCTGTATGGTGCACGCGGCCAGAACGGCGTTATCATTATCAAGACGAAGACGGGCAAAATACAAGAGGCCTGGGTGTATCCGTCAATACAACTGTGACCTCCGAAACGCCGCTACGCCTGCCCGACTATCAGAACAAGTATGGGCAAGGCCTCAACGGCGAGTTTGAGTTTGTAGATGGCAACGGCAGTGGCACGCGCGACGGTGTTGACGAAAGCTGGGGTCCTGCACTTGACGGTCAGTTGATCAAGCAGTTTGATGGACCAACCTCAAACGGTTTGCGTGGCGGCGATGTTGGAAACCTGTTTACCCGCATCGGTCCCGTTGACCTCGCCGCGCAGCTTGCCGCACGCGGCGACATTACAGCCACACCCTGGGTAGCGCAGCCAGACAACGTGCGCGACTTTTTCGAAACCGGTCTCACCTACGCACAGAACGTGGCGCTGTCCGGTTCCAACGACAATGGTGACATACGACTCTCCTACACGTACCTCAATCAAACCGGCATCGTGCCCAACACCGATCAGAAGAGAAACACCATCTCGCTGGCAGGCGGATATAAGCTAACGGACAAGCTGAGCTTCAGAACGACCGCTAACTATATCGCCGGCGAAAGCGGCAACAGACCCAATCTTAGCTACGGCACCGAGAACATCATGTATCTGCTTAACTGCTGGTTTCCCCGTTCGCTCAACATTGCCAGCTTCAGAGACTACTGGCAGGAGGGTCGTGAAGGACTGAACCAGTTCAACTTCAACTACAACTATCACGACAACCCGTACTTCAACGTGTACGAAAACACCAACGGGCAGCAGCTTGATCGTGTGTACGGAAATATTTCGGCCACTTATAAGTTTAATGACTGGTTGAGCCTTATGCTGCGCGGAGGTACTGACTACAGCTCCGAGTTTCGCGACCGCAGGAGAGCATGGAGCACCCAGCGCTTCCCGCTTGGAAGCTACCGGGAAGAGAAAGTGATATTTCAGGAAACCAACCTTGATTTCCTCCTGAGTCTCAACAAAGACATCAGCCAGGACATCAGCTTCAGCGCCAACGTCGGTGGCAACCTGATGAAGCAAAACTACAACTACTCCGATGTGTTTGCTCCCGAGCTTACTGTACCTGGCACCTATAGCCTCAACAACTCGAGAGTAGCTTTGCAGGCATCGTCCGACAGGTTTGAGCGTCGCATCAACAGTCTCTACGGTTCGGTGCAAGCTGCTTACAGAAACTACCTGTTTCTCGAAGTCACAGCGCGCAACGACTGGTCGAGCACGTTGCCGTCAGCGGACTGGAGCTACTTTTATCCGTCGGCGTCGATCAGCGCCGTGCTCACCGATATTTTTGGTGTAACAAGCGGGCCGCTGTCGTTTGCCAAAGTTCGTGTGGGCGTAGCCGGTGTAGGCAGCGACACCAGGGCGTATCAACTGCGCAATGTGTACTCCAGCCAGACAGCAGTGCAAGGCGTGCCTGCCTATTCGGAAGAATCAACTATTAAGAATGCGGCGCTCAAACCCGAACAAAGCCGCTCCATTGAAATTGGCGCCGACCTCAAGTTCTTTGCCAATCGAGTGGGCCTCGATGTAAGCTTGTATCGTACCCGTACCGAAAACCAGATCATTCCGGTGCCGCTCTCCATTACATCGGGATACAATGCGCGCATCATCAACGCCGGTCTCATCGAGAACAAAGGCATTGAAGTGATACTGAACCTGGTGCCGCTCGATATGACCAATGGTTTCCGCTGGAATGTCGACGTCAACTTTTCAAGCAACAGGAGCAAAGTGATGGAACTGTTCAAAGACCCGGTGTCGGGGCAGGAGATCAACAACTATGTGCTTGCCAGCAGATACATCAGTGTGGAAGCGCGCGTTGGCGAGAGAATGGGCGACATGTACGGCATCGGATTTCAGCGCGTGAGCGCCGACCCGTCGAGCCCGTACTACGACCCTACAGGGCAGTCTGTCGGACAAGTCGTCTACAACAGCCAGGGCAAACCGCTACCAACATCCACCACGATCAAACTGGGCAACTACAATCCTGACTGGCTCGCGGGTGTGTACAACACATTCTCCTTCAAAGGTCTGTCGCTCGGAATACTCTTCGACATCCGGCAGGGCGGCGAGATATACTCGCATACGCAGACCGTTGGTCGCGAAGGCGGCATCATCAGTGAAACGCTGGAAGGCAGGGCCAATGGCTACGACCTCAACCTGGACGGTAACGGTGTGATAGGCGACGGTGTGGTGCCCGTAACCGACAGCGAAGGAAATGTGACCGGCTTCACGCCCAATACGACCAAGCTGTCGGCCAGAGAGTGGCACACCTCCATTACACTCGGTCGACGCCTCATAGAAGGCATGGTATACGATGCATCGTTCGTAAAACTGCGCGAGCTGCGCGTCGGCTACACGATACCCAACAGGCTGCTCAAAGGCATACCCGTGCGTGACCTGAACATTTCATTTGTCGGACGTAACCTCGCTTTGTGGACAGACGTGCCGCATGTCGACCCTGAAACAGCTTCCACTTCCGGCGGAACAATTATTCCAGGTGTAGAGTCAGTGGCCATTCCGTCTACCAAGAGTTATGGTTTTAACCTCAACTTCAAACTTTGATATCAGTCATGAAATGAGCATAAGGAGAACTATACCCAACGGGATGATAATTGCGCCGTCCTTTTGGGGGACTTACTCTCAAGATGCGAATTCCATGTGTCCACTAAAATCAATTATTAACATATGAAACTTATCAAGAACTTAAAATACCATTTACTGAAACCCGCGCTGGCATTGGTGCTCCTTGCCGGTTGTACCAGCGAATTCGAAGAGATCAACTCGAATCCCAACTTGCCTGAGGTAGTCACACCCGATTTGTTGCTCTCCGGCGTGGAGCGCGACGTGGTGGGATCGCTGCTGGGTGAAACCTGGGGCATCGGCAACATCGTGATACAGCAAACGGCCAAGAATCAATTTGTGAATGAAGACCGCTACCTGTGGGGCGAGTTGAATTCGATATGGAATTCCGTCTACGACAACATGCGCGACGTGCGCGCCCTGCAAACACTGGCCGAGCAGACAGGCGAAAGGAACTATCAGGGTATTGCGTTGATCTTGAAGTCGTGGATGTTCAGCCTGGTGACTGACTGTTACGGCGACGTGCCCTACAGCCAGGCGACGCAGGCGAAGAGCGGCGGCATTTACTATACGCAATACGATACACAACAGTCCATCTACACAGGCATATTGGATGACCTTGAGGAGGCGAACACCTTGCTCGACGGTGCCATCAACGTGAAAGGCGATATTATTTTTGGCGGAAGCGTGGCGAAGTGGAGAAAATTGGCAAACTCGTTGCGCGTACGCTACTTGATGCGCATCTCGGACCGTGTCGACGTGGGTGCGCAGTTGCAGGCGATCCTCAACGACCCCGCCGCCAATCCGGTGTTTGAAGGTAACTCCGACAATGCCGTGTACACCTACCAGGCCAATTCACCCGACCAGTTTCCGCTTTTCAGTACCCGGATCGGAAGTTTCAACGAATTCCGCGCAAGCAAAACTATGATGGATGAACTCGTAGCCCTCGACGATCAGCGACACAAAGTATTTTTCCGGCCAACGCCCGAAACCGAAGCTACGCCCAGCACCGCCGACGACGAGTATGTAGGTATTCCCAACGGAATGGATGACGTATCGGCGCTTACATACAATGGAGGGCCGCAGTTTCAGTCGCGTATTGGTCCGCTGTTTTATGAGCAGGCCAACTCCCCTGACGGCATCAAGGTAGCAAAGGGTGTGATCATGACATTTGCCGAATTGCAGTTCATTCTGGCCGAGGCAAGAGAAAAAGGATTGATCGCCGTGGGTGATGCGGTAACTTACTATGGCAACGGGATCGATGCATCGTTTGGCTACTACGGCATTACGCCCGACCCGGCGTATTTTACACAACCCGACGTAGACTACAGTGGCACGACCGATCAGAAGCTCGCCAAGATAGGCAAGCAGAAGTGGATTGGCCTTTTCTTCCAGGGACTCGAGGCCTGGTTTGACTGGAGAAGAACCGGCTATCCTGCGCTCACTCCGTCGGTCGACAACCAGAACGAAGATCGCATACCGGTCCGGTTTATTTATCCCATCATCGAGCAATCGCTCAATGGTGAAAACCGCGCCGCCGCCGTTGCGCGCCAGGGAGCAGATGACATCAATACACGGGTTTGGTGGGATGTTTCTGAAAACTGATTTCTTAAAAAAAGTAACGAAGACTATGGAAGAGCATGGGTGATACATTCATGCTCTTCATTATTCATACCATTCCTATGCTGAAAAGAATACTTTTCATTTGCCTGCTCGCGATAGTGACCGATTCACACGGCCAGCAGCGACCCCAAACCGAGAATGTGTGGATCATCACCCTCGATGGTTATCGGTGGCAGGAGTTGTTTGCCGGCGCCGATCCTTTGCTGATCACAAACGAAAAATACGTGGAGGACACAGTGTCGCTCAAAAACGAATTCTGGAGACAAACGCCAGAGCTGCGTAGACAAGTACTGATGCCTTTTTTCTGGAACACCATCGCAACAAAGGGCCAGTTGTATGGCAACCGCCAATACAACAACAAGGTAGATTGCTCCAACCACATGTGGTTTTCGTATCCCGGCTACAACGAAATACTTACCGGAGCGGCCGACGACAACGGCATCAACAGCAACGACAAGATCGAAAACCCGAACGTTACGGTATTGGAGTGGCTCAATAGACAGCCCGCGTTCAAAGGCAAAGTGGCGGCGTTCGGTTCGTGGGATGTGTTTCCCTTCATCATCAACGAGAAACGCAGCGGCGTACCCGTGAATGCCGGCTTTGAACCCGCTACAGGCAAACTGTCGGACCGGGAGAAATTGTTGAACGAAATGCAACTGCAAATACCGAGTCCGTTTGGTGGCGTTCGTCTCGATGGATTTACGCACCAGTTTGCAATGGAATACGCAAAGAAAAACCAGCCGCGTGTAATGTACATTTCCTACGGCGAAACGGACGACTTCGCACACCACGGAAAGTACGATGCCTATCTGCGTTCGGCTAAGGTCACAGACTCATTTATAAAAGACTGGTGGAATTTCTTTCAGTCGAAGACGCGCTATAAAGACAAGACCACCCTTATCATCACCACCGACCACGGACGTGGCACCGATCCCATTGACACATGGAGAAGCCACGGCGCTAAAATCGACAACGCCGGTCAGATATGGTTGCAGTGATCGGCCCCGACACGCCACCGACCGGCGAAGTAAAACAAGCCATGCAACTCTACCAGAATCAGGTGGCAGCTACCGTTGCAACAATGCTCGGTAAGCAGTATAGCAGTGAGAGGCAGTCTGGGGAGCCCGTACTGCAGATGATAAAGAAGTAGATGCGAGTCGCGCTATACATGCTAGTACTCATGAGTGCGATCTTGTCGTGCGATCGGCGCGATGATGAGCCCACATTCAAAGACTACCACACGTTGTTCGTCCAACCTCAGCATGATGTGTGGCGGCTGTTCAATGCTATTAGTCGTCCTGAACCGGTGGCAGCGCTGCAGTTGGACTCCGGCTGGGTGTATTGGAAGGGAAATGCGACGGAAGGTTTAGACATGCGTGAGCAGGTGGAAGCAGGAGTGCCCGTTACGCTGCCCCATCGTGTACAGCTACCCGACACGCCGCTATGGTACACCAACACAGCACAGTTTGCCGAGCCCGGGTATCTGTTGCTGTCGGCCGACGACGGGGCGCAGTTGTATGTGAACGGAACGCGCATCGCGCGCGACACCGCGGGCGCTTTCATGGTGCCTGTGGCAGAACGTGTGCGCCTGACTGTGCGGGTACTTAACAACGCCATGAGTGGGCGGCCTCCCGCGCGGTGCAGTTTGTGAGGGGCCACCGACATGGAGGCATGGCGGAAGCAAGTAAATCGATATGAAGACCTTGAAACACTGGCGATACAAGTTGCGCTTATGAATACGTCCTGCGAGCGCTGCGAACGCGCGGTTGCTACGGCGTTGCAGTCGCCCTCGGCTGAAAACATTCGACTGGCCCGGGAGCAACTCGACAAGATCAGGCAACCGAACCGTGCGGCGGCCGAGGCCGATGCGCTTGGCGCCCTGCCGGAGCAGCGCGGTCGCGTCGGGCCCAAAATGAAAAGCGGCGAGGAAATCGTAGTGGGGCTGGGCTTCGCGTATCTTTGCGGCAAGCTGCGCGCTTCCTTCAGGCATCGCTCTTGACGATCTCGTCGCCGGCCACGATCAGCGGCCGCTCGGCCTTGACG
>JAAURZ010000144.1 GCA_012031955.1 Bacteroidia bacterium | reverse complement strand
AAATGGGATTGAAACACCAGTTCGCGCCAATGGCAATTTCGTAATCTTTATCCCGCTGAGCATGGGGGACAATCCGATCACATTGGAAGCGCATGACGTGAATGACAACATTGCATTAAAAAAATTCGTCGCGATAAGAAAAAACCCCGCCGGTGAAGAGGAATACATCCCGGCCAAAGCCAAGAACTTTCTGTTTGTGGTGAGCGTAGACGACTATGAATACTGGCCAAAACTGAACAATGCTGTTAAGGACGCAAATGATTTGGTCTCAATACTCATGTCGAAATACCAATTTGAATTTAACCAACTCACGATCCTGAAGAATGAGCAAGCCACACGGGCTAATATCTACAAGAGCCTGCGCTCCCTCATCGAGAAAATAACGCCGCAGGACAATCTCTTGATCTACTACTCAGGGCATGGGTACTTCGATAATTTGTTGAATGAAGGGTACTGGATTCCGGTAGAGGCGAAACCACTGTCAGTTGGCGACTATATCTCCAACGCCGACATCCTCAAACTCGTCGAAAATATTAATTCGCAGCACACTTTCTTGGTGGCAGATGCGTGTTTCTCGGGGGCATTGTTCGCGAGTTCCAAACGGGGCTACACCGACAACGTCGAGAAATTCAAGTCCAGGTGGGGATTGGCGTCGGGTCGCCTCGAGGTTGTATCCGATGGTGTTATTGGCGAAAATAGTCCGTTTGCGAAAGCGTTTATCGCCTACCTGAAAGAAAATGACCGCACCAAATTCGCTGTCTCTGAACTTATTCAGTTCATCAAGCTGAAGGTTTCAGAGGTATCTGAGCAAACGCCAATTGGAAGCCCCTTATTGGTAGAAGGCGACGAAGGTGGCGAGTTTGTTTTCTACATCAGATAGTCGCCAGGCATTGGCATGTTTGGAGATGTGCTCTGAAACAGAAGAGGGCTCGTAGCGAGCCCTCTTCTGTTTTTATTTTTCTGCTGTACTTACTGTGGATCAGTTTTCTTCTGCAGCACGTTAGTGGTAAACACCACCTGGTTCGTATCGTTTACAGCGTTCGAGATTACAGTAACGACCTTGTTTTGTTTTCCCCATCTTGCCTGCACTGTTGAAGGCGACTACTATCTCGCCTTTAGCGCCGGGAGGAATGGGATCGCGGGGCCAGCCTTTGGGCGTGGTGCAGCCGCACGTTACGTTCACGTTTGTGATTACGATAGGTTCCGTACCTGTGTTGGTGAACTTATACGTGTATTCAACTTTGTCTCCCTGAAAGATGTCGCCGAAATCATGCGTTGTTGTTTCCCATGTGAAATAGGGACCCGCTGCCTTGGTTTGCTCGGCTGACTGCGCGAACGCATTCACGGCCAGCGCACCAAAAATCGCCAAAACGAAAAGCTGTTTTCTCATAGTTCCAATCTATTTTTTCAAATTTAACAAGCATTACCCAAAAATCAGACCAGGCATCAATATTTCTGCACCTGGCGCGTGACTTTTCACTTTATTGACAATTGAACACAATGATAACCGGCATGAATCCTGAAATCGAAGGCACATTCGGCGGAAAAACGAGAATTCGCGTGTGCGGCGTTTTTAGGCAGTCGGGCAGCCTGCTGCTGGCAAACCATGGCCTGCGCGATGGCGACTGGTGGGCGCCACCGGGCGGAGGCGTTGAATTCGGCGTGTCGGCAGAAGATGCGTTGATAAAGGAATTTCAGGGAAGAAACCGGGCTGCTCGTGCGTGTGGGCAAGTTTTTGTTCGTTTGTGAGTACAACCACCCGCCGCTCCACGCCGTCGAACTGTTCTTTGAAGTGAGTCACGCCGGCGGCACGCTTGCCACCGGCACCGATCCGGAAATGGCGCCCGGGCGACAGATTATCAGGGAAGTCCGCTTGGTGTCGATGGCCGAAATCAGGCAAATGCCCCAAGCCTCGCTGCACGGGGTGTTCGGCCTCTGCGACGACCCCGAAAACCTCGAAAATCTGACCGGATTCCTCAAAATTTAATAAGGATTCCGAAGAAAGCGCCTTGTGATTTACCCCCTAAAATATTTATAATTGCAAACTTAAACCTTTAGAAATGAACGTAACCAAAATCGTCTCCATAATCCTGTTCATGGGAAGCCTGGGACTGGCCTATGTCCTGTTCAACAACATCCATTCCACCATTCGCGAACAGGAACGACTCTTAGCCCTGGAAACTGAAACCAAGACAAAACTGGAGATCATCCGCGAAGCTGAGAAGGTATTTTGGAACAACACGGCCATTACACGGCCAATTGGGATTCATTGATCAATTTTATCAAGAACGGCGAAGTGCCCATCACCGTCCGTACCGAAACCATTATCCCCAAAAGCTATGGCGAGGAAGAAGTGATTGTGAAAGTCGACACCATCGGCAAAATCTCTGCACGCGAACGGATTTTCAAGAAAATTATACGGTGAACGCGGCCGACAACGGTACTTTTCTGGGATATTTTCGTGAACAACAGCGACAAAGTAGTAAAGGGTGCCAAATCCTATAAGATGCGCAAGGATGGCAACGACAAAACAGATGAGTACACCTTTCTCGACGGCGGCACCATTAACAGCCTTGCTGAGGTCAACCCCGGCGATCGCGTAACCAAGGGCCAGCTTCTTATCAACATGTGGGACTACCAGTTCGACAACAACATCGACGTAAGCACACTTAATATAGTACCGGGCAGCGGCAAGCCTTTCGAGATCTTCGTGGGCAAAATTGACAGAAGCGGCGTGATGGTAAGCGTGATCGAAGTACGCGACCCTGCCCCCGTCAATCCGGCACGACGTGAAGGCAATGAGGCGAAAAACCGCCAGCCACTGCATTTCGGATCTAAAAACGACGTAAGCACAGCCGGTAACTGGGAATAGAATTTGCAGACTACAGCGCTTCAATATAAGCTGATCAAAAAAATCAAGGATGAACGATTCGATGAAGAAGACATTCATCACTACATCCTGCTGATCAACATTGGGACGCGCGACCTGCAAACGGCCGTTATAGATTCGCGCGACCACCGCGTGCTGCTGATGGAGGATTTCGTTCTCCCTACCCTTACTTCCTACGCAGAACAAGAACAGATTCTCAGCGGCCTCTTCGACAACCATGCGCTGTTACGCGTGGGGTTCTGGAAGCAGGTGAAAATCGCCATCAAGAACCAAAAGTTTATTCAAGTGCCCGACGCGCTGTTCGCCGAAGAGTCGCTCGCCGACTATCTACGGTTCAACGCGCAAGTCGATCCCGACACTGAGGTCTTTCTTAACATCCACAATACGCGTACAGCGGCCATGAGTGTGTTCTCCACCAACAGGTCGATGTACGAATGGCTGGTCTCATCTTATCCTTCCAAAAGCCCTGTGTTTGTTCACCAGTCGGCGGCGCTGATTGAAGGCATACTCGAGCATGCTACTACGGTCGGCCACAACCCGCTCTATATATACGTAGACAGGTTCAAGCTCCATATCGTGTCCACTCGCGATGGCAAACTGGTCTACTATAACCAGTTTGTGATCAAGCAGTTTTCAGACTACGTAAGATACATTATGCTCGTGCTGAAGTCGCTCAACATGGATCAGCGCGACAGCCAGGTGGTGCTCTGGGGATATATCGGAAAGAACTCTCCCCACTACCACGAGTTCTACAAATACATCAACAACGTCACCTTTGGTGCGCGCCCGGGCTACCTGCAGTTCGGATACATGTTCGACGAAATACAGGAGCACCACTTCTTCGACCTGTTCAGCATTTATCTATTGGATTGATCAATGCCGTCCCGGATTGCCATTTTTCCAGGATCATTCGACCCCTTTACAAAGGGCCACGAAGACATTGTGCTGCGAGGCCTCAAGTTGTTCGACAAGATCATTATCGCCATCGGATACAACAGCCAGAAAAACGTGCGCTATTTCGACATCGCTTTCATGACGGAACGCATCAAGACAACTTTCAGGAATGAACAAAAAGTGGAAGTAATTACTTATGCGGAACTAACAGCCGAACTGGCTAAGAAGCACCAGGCCAACTACCTGCTGCGAGGGCTCCGCAACACGACGGACTTTGAATACGAGAACAGCATCGCGCAGGTGAACCGCTATCTCAATAACGAGTTGGAATCTGTTTTTCTGATTACCTCGCCCCAATATGCGGCCATCAATTCTTCCATCATACGCGAGGTGCATCGCTATGGCGGCGACGTAAAGGCGTTTCTTCCTTACGAACTCTAGCTACCGGCAGACCGCATTTCCATCAACGCGTAGTAGCGTTCAAATACGTGCCGTATGGACTTATACGAATGCTCCAGTGCGTGGTAAACTTCTTTCTGACTCATCCACCGTATGTCCTCTATGTCTTCCGTAATGTCGGGCCGCATGCGCGAGTCGTCCACCAGGTCCATCAGGTACCAGCGTGTCTTCTTCAGCATGCTGCTTTTGTTCATTGTGTAAGTGTGCCACGTAGTGCATATCTTGCCGGCCAGTTTCACCGTCACGTTGCACTCCTCACCTACCTCCCGCACAGCCGTTTCGCGATAGCGTTCCCGCTTCTCCTTCTTTCCTTTGGGCAGGTCCCACTTCTTCAGGCGGTATATCATGAGAAACTTTTTCTTTTTTTCGAATGAGTCCTCCTGCCGCCATCACCACTTTGAACTTGCTCTTGAAGTACGCCTTGATCCTGTCATAGTCGTCCACGGAGATTGAGACCGAAAACACATTGGTAGGAACTTTGGAGTTGAGAAAACCAAGTACCACGTCGAGCGCGGACTCGTCGACATGGTTGATCCACACATGGTGGATAAGCCTCGACTGCGTGATGGGCTCAACGGCCGCATCGATAGCGTGATTGTAAGAGCCGGGTTCGGGCATCTCATCTTGCTTGAAAATACGCAGGGGGATGTCGTTGATAAAAATGATCATCTCTATGTCCCGGTTACAAGTGCTCCATGTTCGCAAAAAACACAAATAATTTGGAACGTGGCAAGTACTTCACCAAAATTTTAAGCGATTTATACAGATTCCGGACTTGGCATCCTTGTCCAAAAAAAGATTTGAGTGGCATCGCGCCTGCGGGACGAGCAACAGGGGGCATTTCGTTAGATTGGTTTTAAGTTCTAAATTTCGGCACTATGCCCATAATCAAAGTCCAGGAAACAACTGCCGGCAGCATCGCCGCAATGCTGCTAAAAATTCAAGCCATCAAACTAAACACAGAAAAGCCCTTTACTTGGAGTTCAGGCTGGAAATCGCCCATCTACTGCGACAACCGGCTTTCGCTGTCATACCCGGAGGTGCGCACCGCCATCAAGGAGGGGCTGATAAAGGCCATACGCGAGAATTATTTTTCCGTAGAGTCCATTGCAGGTGTTGCCACGGCGGGCATTCCGCAAGGCGCCCTGGTGGCCGAGGCGCTTGGGCTGCCGTTCCTGTACGTGAGGCCCAAACCCAAAGACCACGGCATGGAAAACCTGATTGAAGGAAAGGTGACGCCCGGCCAAAAAATCGTTGTGGTGGAAGACCTTGTCTCCACGGGGGGCAGCTCACTCAAGGCCGTCAGCGCCTTGCAGACGGCGGGCTTCGAGGTACTTGGAATGGTTTCCATCTTCAACTATGGCTTCGACCTGGCAGCGTGCAATTTCTACGACGCCAATACCTCGCTCATCACCCTTAGCGATTACAGCCACATGGTGCGTATCGCATTTGAACAACAGTACATAACACAGGAACAGTCCGTGCTTCTCAAATCGTGGCGGGTAGACCCTGCCAACTGGAAAAAATAAAAATGACGTCGCCCAACACCAATACCTTTGCCCCGGTTACCGACATGGGCGACAATGCTCCCGACGTGCCTGCTCTGCCGCATGGCACGCACGTTGCCGTGATCGGCGCGGGTGCATTCGGCGGCTGGGCTGCCTACTTCCTGAACAAGCGTGGCTATCGCGTGACGCTCGTCGACGCCTGGGGTCCCGGCAACAGCCGTTCTAGTTCTGGTGACGAAACGCGCGTGATCCGGTCCACTTACGGAAACAACGCCCTGTACTTCGACATGAATGTGCGTGCGCTCGCATTGTGGAAAGAATACCAGGTTGTTTTTGGAAAAAACCTTTTTACCAAAACCGGCGTGCTCTGGTTCTGCTACCAGGCGCACACACCACTGGTAGACGATTCTATCGCTTACGCGGAAAAACACGCGATGTCATACGAGTACCTTACTACGGCTGATCTTAAGAAACGGTACCCGCTCGTGAACACGGACGGCCTGCATCACGCATACTTGGATCCCTTTGGGGGATACCTGGCCGCTCGCGATGCCTGTGCCGCTGTCGCGGAAAAATTTATGACGCAGGGCGGCGTCTACGTTCAGGCACTGGCCAAACCGGGCAAGATGCTATCGCACGGGCTGGACAGCCTTGCGCTCTCGAATGGCAACACACTGCGCGCCGACCTG
>JAAURZ010000143.1 GCA_012031955.1 Bacteroidia bacterium | reverse complement strand
ATGAGTTGTCGTGGAGGACGCATGAGAAGCGCATCATGGTGCGGGTGGACCGCACAACGGCTACACCGCGTGTTACTTACACGGAGCGGTTGCACAACCATTCAGCTACCTATAAAATGATTGAACTGGCGTCGTACTGATTGCTATCCCTGCGGGTCGTTCACCTCGTCGGTGTTCACATAGTTGATCAGGATAAAAGTAACGAGCAATCCGGAAAAGACGCCTTCCAGCGCCACGATGAACGCGACCATGTACGCATTGAGATAACGGCCCATCGGCTCGTGTTCGATAATAGCGTTCATCATGTTGCTGTCGACCTTCATGTAAAGGAAGAGAAACAGTGCAAAGATCAATGAACGCAATCGCCGAAGTGGCTACGCCCGTTACGAGTCCTCTGAAATAGTTGAGGTGATCCTCATGCGTTTGCTTGAATTTTTTCAACGCGAAATACACCCCCACGATAAGAATAACAAGGTTGAGCAGACGAAGCTCCGCAATCTGAGCAAGGCCCACCACTTTCATGATCACGAAATAGGCGATGAGGCCGGCGGCAATGCGCAGGCCATAGCTCTCGGGAATGCGCTTGGGATCAGTGAAGAAACTCATAAGGTGCGGGTTTATTTATGGTAATATTTGAATTTTATAAGAGAATTTCAACCCTTTGCCCTCCTATTTATTTGGCTAAATTAAAGTTGTTGATCGCCCGCCACCTACGGTGCTCCGGCAGTCATCACCCTCCATCAATCCCTTAAGCCCATGAAAACAACCTCCATTGCCCTGTCGCTATTTCTCCTCACGGTCGCCGTTGTACTCGCTCAACCTGCCTCTGACCTGAACTCGCTGACGCAAATCAGGAGCGGCGTTCGATCAAAACGCATCAGCAGCTTCGACAAAACCGGAGGCAACAACGACCGCATCGAACACATCAAGCCTGGCGACAAGAAGGTGATCTTCGACGTAAAAGGCGCCGGCATCATCAACCACATCTGGATTACCATTGCGCCCGAGCCCAACGTGCTTCATCGCAACGACATCATATTGCGCATGTATTGGGACGGCAATACATTTCCTTCCGTTGAAGCGCCGATCGGTCCTTTCTTCGGACAAGGATGGAATGAAGAGTATCCGTTTCTCTCGCAGCCACTGGCCGCTGCGCCGAATGGAGCCAAGGCGCTCGTGTGCTATTTTCAAATGCCGTTTGCAAAAAGGTGCGCGTATTGAAATTGAAAATCAGAACGACCGCGACATCGACGCGTTTTATTACTATGTCGATTACTATGAAATGGACAAACTACCGGCAGACGCCGGGCGCTTCCACGCGTGGTACAATCGCCAGGTAACGGACACCGACCCGACTGAAGGTGAAAACGAGTGGGCGCTCCTTGGGCCGCAAAAGCCCAACCTGAAAGGTGAACGCAACTACACCATCGCCGATATTGCCGGCAAGGGTCACTTTGCCGGTGTGAATTATTATGTGAACTCTCCGTCGCCCATGTGGTATGGCGAGGGCGACGATATGATCTTCATCGATGGAAGTGCAGCGCCGTCACTCAACGGCACCGGTACAGAAGATTACTTCAATACGTCGTGGAGTCCGAAGGAAGTGTTTATGCATCCTTATTTTGGATACCCGCGCGTAAATACTACCGACAAAAGTTTTGAAATGGGATGGATGGGACGAACGCATGTGTACAGATTCAACATTGTTGATCCTCTCTGCTTCGACAAGTCGTTGCGCTTCACCATCGAACATGGTCACAACAACGCGCTCATTCTCGAACTCTCCAGCGTGGCATACTGGTACCAGTCGGAGGCGTCAAGACTACCGGCGATGAAAACGAAGGAAGAACGACAGCCGCTTAGCGTAATGAATCCTGTGCAACTACATCGGTGGCGCGAAGCGTGGCGACGTTCAAAAGATAATGGCGTGCGCTTGTGGGGGAATGAAAACTAATGGATAGTTTAGCTCCATGACACCTGAGACGTTCAAGGATTCGCTGACAGATGCAGAGCCGCCAAACCTGCGCGCAGAACTAACAGCACTGTGGCTTGCGGGAAAAGGAAACTGGGATGCAGCCCACAACATCGCGCAGGATATACACACTACGGAGGGGTCGTGGATCCATGCCTATCTGCACCGTGTAGAAGGCGACCTGGGCAACGCAGCATATTGGTATCATCGGGCCAGCAAGCCTGTTTGCAAAACATCGCTGGAAGAGGAGTGGGAACAAATTGTAGCGGCGATGTTGTAGTGGCACGCGACGTAAACAGGACTACTACCCTTGATCTGAGTTCGATAGTGAGATAGCGACAAATACATCAGCCTCACTATTTCAACTTAACCGTCTTTCCTTCCCTGGCGGATTGTCTCGCCGCATCGAGTATCTCCATTACGATCATGTTGTTCTCAATCGACGACAGGTCGTGGGGTTCCATCTTGATCTTATTCCTGATTACGGCGGCAAAGAACGAGAACGGATCGTCGTAGGGTGCAGCTCGTTCTTCGAGTGTCGCCGCCGTTTCTTTGAATCCATCGTAGCCAATTGCCATGCGCACGCGCAGGTCGTGGCGGTTGTCGGCGTAGATGGCGCCGCGCCTGCCATACAACTCCATATCCTTCCTGCCAATGGGCCAGTTCCACGAAGGCTGAATGGTCACCTTGGCGTTGTCGTAGCTGAGTATGATAGTGGCTTCGTCATCTACCTGCGGATTGTTTTCCTTTTGCAGTTGCTGCGTTATCGCAGTGACTGTGAGCGGGCGTTTCCATTTAGCATCCAAGTGGCGATGTTGGCGCCATAACAACCGAAGTCGGTGATGGCACCTCCCCGTTGCGCACAGGGTCGATCAGCCAACTGAGAAACTCGTCGCTGATGTTAAGCACCTTGGGGCCCTTGTGACCGTCACGCACCACCAATTGCACAAAATCACCCACGCTGTCAGCTTGCAGCAGCGCTTTTGTTTTGTGTACCGTTGGGTACCAGGTTGTCTCATAGTTGACGATGAGATGGATGCCATGCTTCTTTGCAAGCGCTTGCATGCGCGTTGCCTGCTCCATGTTAATAGCGAGGGGCTTTTCGACCATCACATGGATACCCAACGGCGCAAACGCCTCCACCACTTGCACATGGTCGGCGATGGTGCCGAAGGCCGCCACAGCTTCGGGCTTTCCTGCCTTCAGCATATCGTCGATCGTGGCATACACTTTCGACATCGAAAACTTGTATTGGTCGGCATAGCGTTGTGCCAGCTTGCGGTCGGGCTCAACAATACCCACTATAATAATGTCTCCACGCTTCTCGCTGTTGAATACACCATGTACGTGTGTGTGCGTGAGACTGATGACGCCAATGCGCGCTGGGTTGTTAGCAGCGCTTGCATTTTGGGCTTGCGCCGAAAGGGTAAGCAAGCAGAGGCCCAGGATGATGACGGTGCTTTTCATAGTTGATTTCCTATTGAGACATGAAATTCGACCATAGTTCGACCATAGATAGTTGTCCTCTAAAAGAACGGCGCTATTAACATGCCGTTTGGATAGTTCTCTTTGTGCTCATTTCATTCCGTTAATCTAGTAAAATATGTGCGATATATTTTTTGAAGAAGCGAGAAGGAACTCAAGGCACTTCATAATGAACTTTCAGTTTAGTAGTCACTTCTTTGTCGCAACAAAAAGTTCTCTCACTTCGACGTCAAGCAGTTTGGCGATTTGATAAGTCTCCACAGGCGGTTGCATGTCGTTGGTACACCATCTTGATACCGTCGACTTATCCTTCCCCAAGGCATCGGCCAGCCACCTGGCCGACTTGTCCTGTTCTGCTAGCAACGCCTTAATTCGATTATACTTTTGTTTGGGCATTCGCCAGAAATTTCCGTTCGAGACAAACTTAACAAAGTATGCTAAGATCCTCCAAATGAAATTCAACATGCTTACCAGCGGACAATGATCACATACAGCCAGAAAATTGGCAACGATACTGACAGCAATGCAAGACAGGGCCCATGCGGTCCATCATGAGATTTTGCAATCAATAGCCGGCTATACAGCACCTGACTGATTGAGATATTAAACAACCGAGAACTAAAGAGCGGTCAGGCATCCCAGTACTTTCGATCTTGCAACACCGCGATCACAACCACGAGCAATGCTGCGAGTACGGCAACCACACCTCCCACCAACTGACCGGTTCGGGATACCTGCTCACCGAAGATAATATTTTGACCCTTGTCAATTTCGTACACAACATGCACCGTATCCGTTGTGCCCACGCTTGCCTGATAATAGACGTCGAGTACGTCGCCCGGCAGGACGAGACTATCAAGACTCGCGTAGTTTTCCGCACGATCATACACCTGCAACGGAAATGCGAGGCCGTCAAGCGTGAACGTAAATGCTTGTGACGTTTTCGATCCGAAACGCGTGCCGGCGTTTTCTTTGATCAGCTCTTTGTGGGTAACGCGACCGCTGTGGTGCAACAGCCGTCCCTTTGTCTATCGAGGTCTCTTGCAACAACAGGTACGCGCCAAATATGAACACAGCAACAAACCAGGCGGCACCGAGCAGACTCACGATTCTCTTTCTGTTCCAGGGCATTGAGGTGTAATATACCAAATGCCTTTCAACGAAAACAACATCTACCTGTGTTGCGCAAACAGCCAGGGTAACAAGTCGGGCATGGCAAACGTCGGATCCCACGCATTATGGTTGGCTTCCGGAAACTCGGTGTACTTCACTGTTCCGCCAGCTTTTTGCAGGGCTTCATACACCCGGCGCGAATATTTCACATCGACTACGTTGTCGAGCATGCCGTGGGTGATCCAGATGGGGGTTGTTTTTGCGTAACGCTCAACACGGTCGGGGTTTCCTCCTCCACACATCGCCACCGCGCCTGCAAATGTTTTGGGCCAACGTGTAACGATCTCAAAGGTGCCGAAGCCTCCCATGGACAGACCCGTGATGTAAAGGCGCTTCTTGTCAACGTACTTTTTGCGCTTCAGCGTATTGTGCAACTCCATCACGAGTTCCATTTCCCGCGTAGGCGGTGCATCCACCTCTTCAAACCCAAGGTCGACTTCTTTTGATAATAGTTTTTTTCTCAAGTTAATGTCGACCCAATACTTGTCTTCCTGGCATTGCGGAAAGATAACAATACACGGAAATTGCTTTCGGTTTGCCGGACTCAGGAAAAGGTCAGCACCATGCGTGAGTTGTTTCTCATTGTCGTTGCCACGCTCACCCGCGCCGTGCATGAACAACACGAGAGGGTACTTCTTTGTCGATTCGAAATTCTCCGGGTACAATATGCGGTACCGCAATGAGTCGCCCTGCTTGCTTACAAATATGGCTTTCTCGAAAAGTGTTTTATCCTGCGCTTGTGCCCTAACCTGGACAACGACGATGAACATGACAAGGAACGACACACAATGGAGACGAGCTGTGAGCATGTATAAGAATTATTTTTTGAGTGTTCTGATAAAAAAGGAAGTGAGCCGGGTTGCGTGCTCACCTCCCCGAACCTGTCTACTTCAATTCAAACTGTGCAGTCTTCACATCACGCGAGTTGCCTCCGACGAATACCTGGAATGCACCGGGTTCGGTTCCGAAAGTCATGTCGCGACGATAAAAAGAAAGGTCATTCATTGTGAGCGTAAACTTCACGTCTTTGGATTCGCCGGGTTTCAGTGAGATTTTTTCAAACGCCTTTAGCTCTTTCAACGGTCTCGTTACGCTACCTACCACATCGCGCACATACAACTGCACCACTTCGTCGCCAGCTACCGGGCCCGTGTTCGTTACTTTGCATGTGACAGTGAGTTCATTGCTGGTGTTGATCGCATCACTGCTCAGCACTATGTCGCCGTAGTCGAAAGTGGTATAACTCAAACCGAAACCGAATGGATACAGGGGGTCGTTGGACTCATCGAGATACTTGGATGTGTACTTGTTGTTGGGATCGCGTGGGCGGCCCGTGTTCTTCATGCTGTAGAAGATCGGAATCTGTCCTTCCGCACGTGGAAAAGTAACGGGCAGTTTTCCTGACGGGTTGTAATCTCCGAACAATACGTCGGCTATCGCGTTGCCGGCTTGTGTTCCGAGGAACCAAGTCTCTAGAATCGACTCCACCTTGCCATCCATCCAGCCGATGGTGAGCGGCCTGCCGTTCATCAGCACTACCACGATGGGCTTGCCTGCTTTCCGCACTTCTTCCACCAACTTGCGCTGCGCACCGGGAAGGTCAAGGTGAGCGCGGCTCGCAGCTTCGCCCGTCATCAACGCAGCCTCGCCAACGGCAAGGATCACGACATCCGACTGCCGCGCGACGTTTAATGCCTGCGTAAAATACTGCGTGCTGTCGTCGTTGATGTTGCTTCCTTTAGCGTACAATATCTGCGCACCTGGCATTTTACTCTTGATGCCATCGAGCAGGGTCACAGACTTGGACCAGTCGCCTGCGGCTG
>JAAURZ010000142.1 GCA_012031955.1 Bacteroidia bacterium | reverse complement strand
GGTTTACGAATTGAAAGAATGTTTTACCGGTGGTGCGTTTGAAAAACCGGCAAAACGCCGCCGCATGCATGCCTGCAAGTTCGGCCACGGTGGCCAGCAAAATCTGCTCCTTGAATTGCTGTAAACAAACGCGTATATTCCTTCGAGCCGCCTATGCTCGGCCTGGTTACATGCATCAACAAACCCCGGGCTCACCAGCACCTCGTAGTCACGGCACGTTGACAGCAGCTTTAAAAGGTGGATGAGCGTCATCAATCTTTTGAACTCATTCTGGCTGGCTAACTTCTCGATCTCGGCCACCGCGGTGTTTACGCTTTTGCCCCGAAACAAAATTCCCCGGGCCGACAATTCGATAAGCCGCTTCACGGAAGCAAGTTCGGGCAGTTCGAAAAAGTCTTTCCCCGCAAAGTCCTTCTTGAAATGCACCACGAGCGCCTCAGCCACCAGCGGCTTGTCCTCTCGAAAGTACACCGGATCGTTCTGCCACATGTGCGGGAGATTTTCTCCGATCAGCACAAGATCACCCACCTGAAAATTTTCGATACTGTCGCCAAGAAAACGTGTGCCCGTACTTTTTTTTATAAAAACAAGTTCGAGCTCAGGATGAAAATGGTAGACCTTGAGGAAGTGAGGAAGCACATCCTTATGAAAATTTAGCGAATGATTCACGCCGATATTCCGGTCGAGCAATTTCGGTTTCATCTTATCACGCACACAGATCGTTTTCAAGGAATATATAAAAAAATTCAAACGATCTGCAACCGCCAAAGTGAGTCAAACAAAAATCAAATGGCTGTCATCTTCGTGCTTTGCTTCACAGTTACATGGCATCGACAGCGGGTTGCCCTCCTTATCACATGATCACAACTTCACGAAAAAACGAAATTGAAATTTGTTATTGAGGAATGCATACATCACGGATGTACGCTTTCCTACAACCAAGACATTCGACACATACGACGATGGGCGCACGGCTGCTACCTCACTGTATCACAGAAGTGGCAGAAACACTCAAATGTCCAGAAGGCGCCTGGGCTTCGGATCAAACACTGAAACGGAGTTTGTTCATGAACGACGAAATCACGATCGTGGCAGCGCGAACCTCCGGAGTTTCGCAACCGACCTTTTGAGATTGCATCTCTCTAAAGTGAATAGAACCTGTTCTGCGACCATCGGCGGGTTAACAAGAAAAGCCACTTGTTGCTGGAAGGCCATGGTTGCCCGTATCGGGTCAAGATCAATAAGGGTTGAAATGAATTCATCCGGATGGCGCGCTTCTACTTGAAAACTTCTCAACGCTGTTTTCGGAAAATCTTTTAAGTTGGACGTGACAATGATCTCGGCTTTACACTTGATTGCTGCCACCAAAACATGTCGATCGTTGTCGTCCGGCATTTCACACGCCATGATGAGCGACTCATAATCCTCGACACAGGCATCGGGGAATGCCGTTTCCATCATGTGAATCGTTCGATCCAACTGGTTGACACTAAGGTCCGTCCGTGTTTTGAGAAGACTGTTCTTCCACTCGCCCTGTATCCTGTGTGTCCATTTAGGTTTGTAGAACTCAAAGTCGGCCAGGTTCAGAAGTAAATCTCTTACGGGTGCCGGATAAAGCACACATGCATCCAGGACGACAGGAAAATTGGGTGAAATGAGCATGGGGAAACTTAAGCCAAAGGATGTTAATAAGGGTCATTAGGGGGGTTGCTCTAATGATGTCGCCTCCGTATCAGCGCGGAAGCTGCGTATTAACAATTTGAAAAATCATTCATAACCCAAATTCAGCATTTGGGCCTGTTTGGCCAGGCTTTTTAGTTTCTCGTTCCTTACTTCCTGGAATTTTTCGTTGTACGCGATTAAATCTTCAAATAGTATCCGCCGGTGGCTGCCGACTTTCTTGAAGGGTATCGCCCCTTGCTCCAGGAGCTTTACAATATGCGGACGGGAAACATTGAGAATGTCCGCTGCCTGCTGGGTGCTGACTTCGGAATCTGAAGGTACTACGGATATTGATTTCCCCTCAGCCATATTGGAAATGATATCGAAAAGCAACTCCACTGCTTTTCGTGGCACGGCTATCAGGTGGCCACTTTCCTGTATCTTGATGTTCACAGTGTCTGACTTTTTCTTTAACAATAAACTAGTAGCCTTGCCGAATTCTGAAATCGACTTTGTGGCAATTTTTGGTCCTTTCGAGACGTCTTCTTTAACAATACTTTCATCACCATTACCCTCGCCACAAACTTACTCATTCGAAATAAACGAAACAACTACCCCGGCTAAAAAAGAAAAGCCGGTCGCCCGGCTTTTCTGCATACTATTTTAGCTCGGCAGTCAACGCGCTACTCATTTCTGCTAATATCCTTAAACATCAGCATGTCCACAACCTTCTCCGACCCACCCTCATAAAATCCGGTTTCATGCTCGTACGCTTTCGGGTTGTTAAATGTGCCAAACAGTATGTCGTACAACGGCAGGTCTGAGTAATTGTATTGGTGGATGCCGCGTGCGTGATGAACCGTGTGACTCTCGGGGCGCTGAACGATGTACCCCAGCCAGGTGGGTGTGCGGATGTTGGCGTGCTGAAAAATACTGAAGAAGTTGGTGATCAGCAGCACGCCCGTGATGGCGCCGGGCGACAGACCGATGAGCAACGTAAAGCAGATGCTGCCAAGCACAACCCAGCCGATCATGTCCATGGGGCTGAAATAAAAATGCCCCATACGTATCGAGGCGTTCTGCACTGTGGTGCATTTGGTGAAAAACGCGCCATAGCGTGCTGTTCTTGTGCATGGAACGATGCCATACATACATGCCAAATTCATACAGCAGCACACCCGCAATGGCGCCGCCCCGCGGCGCCCGATGCCCGTGAGGTCAAATAGCTGATAGGGTGCCACATAGGGATCTATAAGCAACGGGAGGTACGACGATAAGTAAAAGAACAAGGCGAACGAAATGATACCTTTTGCTTTCCAGTAGCGTACATGCGGAAGCTTGCGTGCGGGAAACATCGATTCCCAAATCATAAGTCCCGCATACATCGCGATGATAGTGAGCGATAGCGGATCAAGCAGTATTTCCAATGGCGTCGGCATAAGTATGTTTTTATTTTCTCTGGCGTGAGTTGTCGCCTTACATTGTGAGGTGCCTCATAAAATCCATTCGGCGGGTACTTCGGGGCTGTAGCGGCAAACTATGCCGGTCTTCACGGAGGCTTCCAGGTGACGGCCAAGCGGAGGGTGTAGTTCAGAAATTTTCTTGATGGCGTCGCGTATGCGCCAGGTTACGGCAGTGCGCACTTTTTCAATGCCCGCAGCCGCCACGCGGGTACGCCCCCCAATGCCGGTAGCCTTTGACAGGTGATCGATGAGATTCTCATATTCCTCCTGAAGGGCGGCCGTCTCCTGGCCGTGTTGGTAAACGGCAGCTTCCTGCAATTGCTCCCGCAATTCCAGTATTCGGCGCTGGTATGAGCGCTTGGCCTTCACGTCTATCAACTCAATGCCTTCATCAAGCACGCGGGTGTTGGCTAGCTCCGTGCAATGGATCGGCTGATCGGGCCGTGCCAGCAACGCGGCTATGTCGTGCAGACCCTTTCTGTCGGCCATCTGCACTTGCCTGCCCTGGTATGCAAGCGACCACAGTTTGCCGTCGCTCAAGAAGCTGTTGGGGTACAGCGGTCCGGCCGAAGGTTTTTCCGCTGCCTGGAGTGCGGCGGTTCCCTCGCCAATTCGATTCCAAAATTGCACGAGCCGTGTTGGACCTTTGAAGGGGTTCACGTTCATCATCCATTGCAAAGCGGCGTGGTTATCGGCGGGTTTGCCGTCGTTGATCTTGAGGGAGAACTGCTCCAGGAATTCGGTCCACCGGCTGCGCATTTTTTCGTAGTCGCCGGTGTAGAAGTGGGCCGCCGCCACGTATGCAGGAAAATCCACCCAACCCTTGCCACGCACTTGCTGTGCTTCCTTAATGGCGGCCTCCATGTGGCCGTTCTCAAAATTGATCATCGTTCCCCATGTGTACATGCTGTCGTCGCCCGCAGGGTTTAAGCGTTTTGCTTTGTTGTACAACTCCAACGCTTCAGCGGCAAATCCGAGAAAGACCAATGCCGATGCCGCCTGCAACAGATTGCCTGCATCGTGGGGGCAGAGCGCAATCGCCCTTCGCATCAATACCTCCGCCTTGTCGTAGTCGCCGCTGTACAAGTGAAGTTTGCCGAGGATGGCGCTGCTGACATGGTCGGTGGCGTCGAGTTCGAGTGCGCGTTGCGCCCACTCAAAGGCTCCCCGCTGGCTTACTTCCCAGCGGTCCCATATTTGGCAGCTCCATTCGTTGAAGTGCGTGAGCGACATGCCGGTATAGGCGCGGGCATAATGCGGGTCGAGTTCCATGGCCTTCAGAAAATAAGAACGCGCCGCTTCATCGGCGGCGAGGGTGCCCTTCAACAACTCCTGCGTGCCGCGCACCCAGCATTCATACGCGTTCAATGACGTGATCGGCTTACGACGGACCTGGCTCAGTACGTCGTGTTCTACAAAGTGCTGTAGCGAACCCACTATTCGCTCCACGATGTCGCCTTCTATCTGAAAAAGGTCGTCGAGCCTGCCGGTGAATTTTTCGGCCCACACCACGCGCTGGTGCCTGGCATTCACCAACTCCACATTTATAATGAGCATGTGCTCGTGGTACCGTAGCAGGCCCTTCACCAGGTAGTCTACGTTGAGCGACTGCACGAGGTCGCCTGTCCATTGGCCGGCCGGTACGTCTTTAATGGAGTCGTAGGATATAATCTGAAACGAGCGGAACCGCGACAAGTCGGTAATGATGTCCATGACCAATCCGGCAGAATAGAGGTCGCCACCCGAAATTTCCTGGAACGGGAGCACGGCCAGGTACAGGTCCTGGGAGTTGACGGTGGATGGGTTGTTGCTCATAGTGCCGGGTTAAGCGGGGGGCAGAATTTGGTAAAAGAGGTTACGAACGGGCTTCGGCAACCGTTGGGTGCGCACGTCATGAATTTGGTTACATGCCGCCACAACGGCATTGCCTCTCAACGACAATCGCACATCAGCCTTCCGTCTGTTCATGTCCACCGACGCTTGTGTAATTTCGCCTGCTCCCGATTCCATTTCCTTCATTCATTTACCATCTTGCCCGCACGTTAGCTGTCTACTTATAAAAATATAGGAAATGACCATCAAAAGCCAGTTCAGCCGATAACATGTTGGCTCAAGCTATTCCATCTGATTCCTAAAATTCAAAATCACATAACATGCGATCTCTCTTCAGTACAACTCCCAATCAAGGTACGCTCCATTTCTGGTTACTGGCGCTGCGCGTGGCCGTGGCGGTCTTCATGCTCACACATGGGTGGCCAAATTCGAGCGCCTTATTTCAGGTGAAGAAATCCAGTTCGGCGATCCTATCGGCCTTGGCGTAACCGCTTCATTTGTGCTGGCGGTGTTCGCGGAATTTTTCTGTTCCATATTGATTGGCCTCGGGCTCGCCACGCGGCTGGCAACAATTCCGCTGATCATTACGATGGTGGTAGCTGCATTTGTGGTACACGCCGACGATCCATTCGGCCGAAAGGAACTGGCGTTGATGTACATTTGCATACATACCACGCTGCTCGTTACCGGCGCCGGCAGGTATTCCGTCGATCACGCGTTGGCGCGACGCAGGTAAAGCACCCATGACATGGCATGACACGCTGTACGAACATGTAATCTACTTTTGGTAGCTTACAACAAACGCAGTTATGCAGATCGTACTGGGTGTCATCTTTCACTTCATTGGCGGGTTCGCCTCCGGCAGCTTTTACGTGCCCTACAAAAAGGTAAAAGGATGGTCGTGGGAAAGCTACTGGATCGTGGGCGGACTTTTTTTCGTGGCTTGTTGTGCCGCCCATTGCCGCCTGGCTTACGCTGCCGGGCTTTGCGGACATTATTCGAGCGGCGGATTTTTCGACGCTGCGATGGACATTCACGTTTGGTGTGCTGTGGGGAATAGGCGGGCTCATGTATGGGCTTGGTGTACGCTACCTGGGTATGTCGTTGGGCAATTCGGTGATACTTGGGTTCTGCTCGGCGTTCGGCGCGCTGGTTCCCTCCATTTATTACAACGTGGTGCCTACTCCGGGAAAAACTTCTTTTACCGAAATGCTCACACACACCTGGGGCCAGGTGGTGCTGGCGGGGGCATCGGCAGACCTGCGCGGCAGCGCGCAACTGGCCACCGAACTCGGCTTCCAGTATTTTTCGATCGGCCGCGGCGCCGACGGGGGCGACCCGCGCAAGCAGGCGCGCTGACGCGAGATTGCAATTTCGTCAGGTCTGGGATCCTTAGTGCAATAGACCTGCTGGTCCTGCTACTCACTCCGTCTGGAGTCCCATGAAGCTGTTCACCACGCGGGCTCGCCGGCCGATACGGTCGCGACCGTGGATGCAAGCTGCCGCAAGCTGG
>JAAURZ010000141.1 GCA_012031955.1 Bacteroidia bacterium | reverse complement strand
CTACCTGTCGCCAAAAGGAAAGATATACCGATACATTTCTACATCAGTGGAGGGTGTAACTGTTGCCGACTGGCAGGCATACATCAACATTACAGGTCCGTTTACTGGCTCGTCCGGTGGTTCCGCGTCGTCTATGTTCTACTACGACGAACCCGCGGGCGGCTGGGTGGCCTACCCTGCAAGCGGCGGAAACAACACGGCACCTATTCAAAAAGGCGTGGGCTATTCGACATACCTTTACAATGGAACTAATCCGATTACGATCGAAGTTGCGGGCAATCCCTACCAGGGCGATCACTCCTTCATTCTGGATCCTGGTACCGGTGGCGGCGCCAGTGATGGATGGAACCTCCTTGGCAACCCTTACGCGTCTCCTATTCTCTGGAACACTGCAGGCTGGAACCGTTCGGGCATTGGCAACACGGCTTCCGTAAGAGACAACCCCAGTGGTCAGTTTGTATACTGGGATGCCGTCTCGGGCGTTGGCTCACTTCCCGGTGGTCGCATTGCACCCGGTCAGGCTTTCTGGGTTCAGACCCTCAACAGCAGCCCTTCTTTGACAATACACGAAAGCGCTAAAGCTGATGCGCAAACAGCGCTATATCGCGATGGCAATCAGCCCAGCGCAAATTTCTTTACCGCTGTACTGAGCAACGCCTCATTCGAAGACCCGGCATACATCATCTTGTCGCCCGACGGCACCGACGATTATGACAAGTTGGTGGACGCTGTGAAGCGCCCCAACACATTGTTCAACCTGTCGACACTGGCAGCAGACGAAACGCCGTTGGCTATCAACAAAACATCCGACAGCTTCTGCACGAAGGAAGTGAGACTTAACATACAAAACGTGACGGCCGGAACATACACGCTTTCATTCCAGGATCTTGATCAACTGAAAGGCATTCAGAGTATGATATTCCGCGACAACTACACCAATGCTTCGTTCGATATTAAGGCGACAAATTCGTATCAGTTCCAGGTAACAACCGATGCGGCCACGTTTGGTAGTAACCGTTTCGCGATAACCCTTACCCGCGAAAACATCGACACAACGCCGCAGCTTAGCGCGAGTGATCTTTGTGGCGGCTCAAACCTGACAGTTTCGCTCGACACGCACAAGGCGGCGTACAATACTACATCATCAATAGCACCGGCGAAGTGATCTCCGATACTTTCGAGGGAGAAGGCGCAGCGCTTGACCTGTTGGTGCCTGCGTCGAACCTTGCCGCCGGACAGAACAGCCTGAGAGTTGTGGCAAACTTCAAGGGGTGCTCAAGCATCACGCTACCCACATCGGCCACCATTAACTACAGCATTAAGCCAGATCTGTTAACGACAGAACCGTTCCTCAATGTGTGCGAGGGATATGTAGCCGAACTGACAGCCGAAGGCGCACCTGCCAACGGGAAGTACGTATGGTACAACAGCAGCAAGCAGGTAATTGGCGAAACATCGACGGGCATTTTTGCCACCGATATTATCCGCGGGGAAACAGTGTACTTTGTCGCAGGTGCAACCTCCAACGGGTGTACAGGTGAGCTTACTCAAATTATTGTATCACCTGAAATATTGGAAATCCCGTTGCTCACTTTCGAACGGGATAGTCTCTTCGTAACTACGATTGGAACCGTGCAATGGCTGCTCAATGGCCAGCCCATTGCTGGTGCCACCAACACCTGGTACAAGCCCACGGCACCGGGCGTGTACACTTCGCTGGTCACCCTTGGAAATTGCTCCGCCGAATCAGACCCGTATGAGTACCTGGTGACCGGTGTAGAGAATCCTGATAACCTCGTGTTGAACCTGACTATCTACCCGAATCCGACAGCCACCGATAACATCAACGTGCAAGTCACCTCCCGAACACGAGGCAATGCCAATATCGAGTTGATTGACATGGTCGGCAAGCGGATGTTCGGCGGCAGCTTTGATGTCGATCAATTGAGTGAAGGCGTGAGAATTGCACCTGTGGAATCGCTGCCTAGCGGCGTCTACTTTGTGATAGTGAACCAGAATGGCAAACTGGTGAAGAAGAAGCTAATGATTCAAAATTAAGAGCACAGGCTCTAACTGAATAAAGAATGACTAATCACGATCGATGGTTAGTCATTTTTTTTTACTTTGCTTGATCAAACTTTGTCCATAACCAAACCTGAACCAGGGAAAAACCTCTTCAATTTTGAAAACGAAGTTCGGCAGACTACTCAAGCTCGTCCTTGTTAACCTAGTTATCTTCGTTGTACTGCTCTATGTTCTTAATTGGGGAGCAGGCGCATTGCTGCGCGCCGGCAACAAGGGAAGGGAAACACTTCCAAACTATTCTGAGAATCCTTCGCGGGCACGCGAAATCTTTTACGACTACGGCAGGGTGGCGCATGCCTACGAACCGTTTACAGGCTGGCGTATGCGTCCTTACTCAGGGAAGACGCTGCACATTAACGAACATGGCTGGCGCGTGCACGAAGTGCCGGCTTACCAGGCCACCAAAGACACCAGCGTGTGGTTTTTCGGCGGATCCACCATGTGGGGCGAAGGCGCTGACGACGACCACACGATTCCGGCGCTTTATAATAAGAAATACCCACAGTTCGACGTAAAGAATTTTGGACAACTCGCATATAACAGCAGGCAGGAACTCGACGCCCTTATTTCTCTCTACAGCGAGGGGCAGCGCGCAGACAAGGTTATTTTTACGATGGCGTTAATGACGCCGCTTTCTTATGTCCCTCTGAAATAACCAAGCTCCCGGGGCACCGCCTCGTACCCTTCTTCCAGCGCAAAATATATGGCGGCAAATCAGCGCAGGTCAAAGAGTTTTTGTTCAATGCATTCCTGGATAATATCATACGCCTCATCCGGAGTAAACAGGAGGCTGACAACACCGCCCTTTATGATTGCCTCAGCACGCCGGGCAAAGCAGAGGAGATTGCCTCGATCATGGTTCACAATTGGGAAATGGCGCATCAGCTTGTGACCGCAAACGGGGGCGAATTTATAGCCATCTTGCAACCTGCTGCATTTATCGGCAGTCCCAAAGTAGATCACCTGAAGTTCGACGAAGCATTCCGGAAAAACTTTATGGCTGTCTACGATCACATAAGAAAGATACTGAGCGAGAAAAATTATCCTTGGGTAGTCGATATGACCAAAGCATTCGATCACGACGAATATATCTACATCGACTTCTGCCATGTGTCTCCCAATGGAAATGCCCTCATTGTCGACACCCTGTAAACGGTTCCTTGCAAAAAGGCATCATGCTGAGATATGACCCTGTAATTGTCCGATAAATAATAATTAGTTGGCTTGATGAAACAATTCGCTATCGAACTGATCAATCTCGAAAACCTGAAAAGGTGGCACTGGCTGGTAATCTTCTCAGCGTATTTTATTCTTCATGTGCCGGTAATACTCAAAGACAACGGTTCCGACAACCTGGCCGTTCACCAGGCGAATGCATTTTTGAAGCAACGGCTGGACATAGAAGCATATCATTGGGACGTCTCCACTTATAAGGACCGTCATTACGTAGGGTTCCCTCCGTTCCCGGCAATAGTGGTGTTGCCGGTGGCCGCAGTAACTGGTGGCAAAGTGAACAGTGTGCTGATTGCCGTAGTACTTGGATGCATCTCACTCTATTTTCTTTACAGGTTGCTCACAAACCTGCAAGTGCCGCCTGCAGGAAGAAAGTGGCTGACTTATGGCTTTTTCTTCGGCACGGGTTTCTGTTATTGTGTATTCAGCAGCCATCATATTAACGGGTTTGCGCATGTGGTGTGTTGCGCCATCCTTTTCATTTTCCTGTGGGAGCTCACCGACAAGAGGCGCGCATGGCTGTTGGGCATCCTTCTGGGAGCCGCGTTCCTGTCGCGGCAAATGACGGTTCTGTACGGGATACTGATCATATTCTACGCTTTTGAATACGACAAGAAGCCATGGCCGATACTACGGCACCTGATGGTGACAGGGCTGGCCTTTTCGGCCTTTGCCGTCTTTTATCTTGTATTCAACTATCTGCGTTTCGACGACTTTTTCTCCACGGGGTACGAGTACATCAACTACAAAGCCATCGTAGACGGGAGCCCCATGTTCAGGGACCGCGTACTGAATCACGGACTTTTTAGCGCCGACTATTTCTGGTTCAATTTCTATCACATGTTTGTAAAAGGACATAATCTTGTCTTTGAAGGAGACAGCCTGCTTACGGTAAAACATATTGATTTCTTTGGCACTTCCCTCCTCGCAGCCTCACCGTTCTTTGTGTTTGCATTGAAGGCTGCCGGAAACAGAAAGCTAATTTTCGGTTACGCCTGCACCATTGTGCTCATACTTTTCATTACACTGTTTTATCATAACAACGGTTGGAAGCAAGTAAACACACAACGCTTCGCTCTTGATTTCATACCTGCGCTTGTCGTACTGCTCGCCTGGGGGTACAAGTCCGTACCGGGCTGGCTATTTAGAGGATGCGTGTTGTATGCCATTGGCCTCAATCTGTTTAGCTTTATAGTGCATTTTATAACCGACTAATTGACTGAGTGAAAAAGCACCTCCAACCAACCCTTGAACTCGGCGTAATCCTGGTATTTTCTGCGCTCCCGCTTTTCTTCGACCTCTCCTACCAGATCAATCTCTACCTTACATGGGAGGGCGCATACCGGCTTTACGAGGGACAAACTCCGTATGCCGACTTCGGCATACCCATGGGCTTTTGTTACTGGATTGTGCCTGCACTGTTCTTTAAACTATTCGGCCCCTCCTTGTTTACACTTGCCAAGGCGCAGTTCTTTATCAACATCGTGTCGGGCGTTGCTTTCCGGTGGCTTCTGATGGCGTTTCCGCTCAACGCCACCTCCCGGTTTGCAGCCATACTGGTGTATGCGCTATCGTTTATCCTCGGGTTGCAGTGGCCGCAATACAACCACAGTGTCATCGTGTATCAGATAGCAGGACTTGCGTTTCTCATGCATCACCTTACCGGCAACCAAAGGCCCATCACCAGGTGGGTCTTGCTTACGCTCAGCGCTTTCTTTCTCGTATTTTCATTTTTTACAAAGCAGGATGCCGGCGCACTCGGTATCTTGATAGCCCTCATCCTGGTAGGCGTAAACGCATGGCAGCAGCGTTCGTACATTGCTGCCGCTGCTTTCCTGCGTTGATAGTCCTGTTCGGTTTGCTTTGGATACTACCCTTCACCACCGATAATATTGGCTACTGGTTCAACTATGGTCAGGCACCCCATCACGCACGCATCTCGCTTTACGATTTGCTCAGCATGATGATGAATGAATCGAGGTGGGAGAGAATCTATGTGGCTATTGTATTGGTTGTCGGCATCTACCGTTACTTTGTGTTGAAGGTTAGGGATAGGGTCGAATTGATCTTTACATTACTGGTGCTGGGCATGCTGGTGGAAGCCCTTATTTTCCAGGTGACCAGTTACGTGCCACGCGACAACAATGTATTTTTTCATGCCTTCGCCACGGGCTTCATTCTTTTTCATGTGCAGAAGACCGGCATAATGAAAAGCCGCTCCGCTTCGCTGCTGATTGTTGCCGCAGTATTGTTATGGTGGTCTGAAAAATACTGGAGGTATACCGACAAAGTGGTAAGCAAGCTGGTTCCAAAACCCAGGGTTGCAGAGGGCGTAGTAGACATACATACCTACATCATAACACCTGACGCATGCGACATCTATGTGAACACCGGAACATGGACAACGACGGAGCTTCAAACGTTTAGACATGTAAAAATACCTGCTTCAACTGTTCAGGGCCTCGACCGTGTTGTCAGGCTGGCACGCCAACTGCCACCACAAGCGCACGTATTAAATATGTCGGAGCTTACACCCCTTGCGGCGGAGGTTCCCTTTGAACTTGACAAAGGCGTGCCGCTTTGGTATCATTTGCACGTAGGCATGTTCGATAAGGAATTGGAAACCTATCTCGATCGCATAGCCGCGGGGTATTACGACCTGGTGCTGTTTGAAGACCTGCCTTACCTGAATAATTTCTACCCGTTTGCCGTACAGGAGCAACTCAATGCTCATTACATTGAAGTCGATCACTTCGAAGCACCTCGGAGTGTTTACCCCGGCACAGTCAGGGTTTATCGTCGGAAATAACTTCCTTCTTCGAGATGCGCGGAGGTTCGAACAGAAAAGTCATCTTCAACCGGACAAGTAGCTCATAGGCAACCATGGGCAACAGCACGCCTGCAAACAATATGAGACCAAACATTGCTTCGACTGGCAGGTTAAAGTACCGTGCCAGTAGCACCCTGACGGCGCCGGTAAAGATCAGGTGCATGATGTAGATGTAGAGCGAACGACTTCCAATAAACCTGAGAATGTCTAGTACACCCCATCGATCGAGCTTGTTAGTAACGAGGAAAATAAGGAACGCGGTGAGTATAGTGAGCGGCACGAACAGTGCATACCCCAGGTAGCCCGTGTCGCGCAGTTCTGTGAT
>JAAURZ010000140.1 GCA_012031955.1 Bacteroidia bacterium | reverse complement strand
CACAATTACTGAACAGAAAATTGTGAATAATATTCTTTGATTTTTTTGTATATGCACAAACACAAGCACCGTGATGCCGGGCCATGCAACGCTGCAAGTTGGGTTGTGCCGGCTGACAGGTCATGTCGGCTACGGACTTTCAAAGCCAAACTATTTCCACTATTTTAGGCCCGAAATCGTTTTTTTTTAATGCAGGAACATTTGCAGAGGATTCATTTCATCGCCATCGGCGGAAGCGTAATGCACAATCTGGCCATTGCGCTGAAGCAGCAGGGACACACGGTAACGGGATCTGACGATGAAATCTTTGGAACATCACGCACCCAATTGGAGAAACATGGGCTGATGCCCAGGCAATTAGGCTGGTCGGAGGAACACATCGACGCTACGCTCGACTGCGTGGTGCTGGGCATGCACGCGAAGGCCGATAACCCGGAGGTGAAAAAGGCCCAGGCCCTCGGGCTGAAAATCATGTCGATGCCTGAATTCATCTACGAACACTCACAAGACAAACAGCGAATTGTGATTGCCGGAAGCCATGGCAAAACGACAATCACTGCGATTGTGATCCATGTGCTCGACTATTTCAAGCGCAAATTCGACTATGTGATCGGCGCGCCCGTGGCCGGGTTAGATGTTACGGTGAAACTCACGGACGCACCCATAATAATTATTGAGGGTGACGAGTACTTTAGTTCACCGCTCGATCCGACCCCAAAATTCATTCGCTATCAGCACCATATCGGCCTCATCAGCGGAGTGTCGTGGGACCACGCGAATGTTTTCCCGTCGGAGAACGACTATGTAATGCAGTTCGACCGGTTTGCCGATGTGACTCCAAAGGGCGGTACGCTCATCTACAACGAGACCGACTCAATGGCCAGCATTGTTGGCAAAAAAGAGACGCGCCGACGTGCATAGCATCTCCTACAAAACGCACAGTCACGCGATTGAAAACGAGCGCTACTATCTCACCAGCGGCAAGGAACGCATTCCTATATCAATTTTCGGTTCTCACAACCTGCAGAACATAAGCGCGGCCAAGGAGGTGTTGAAGCGTATAGGCATCACAACCGAACAATTCTTCAAGGCGATTTCCGGATTCCGTGGTGCCTCGGGGCGCCTGGAGAAAATAAAGGAAGCCTCGCCCACCACTTTCAAGGACTTTGCTCACGCGCCTTCAAAGGTGAAAGCCAGCGTGAAGGCGGTGAAAGACTTGTACCCATCACGCGAGCTTGCCGCATGTCTTGAACTGCACACGTATAGCAGCTTGAATAAGAAGTTTTTACCGCAATACCACGACAGCCTGAAGGGTGTGCAGACTCCAATCGTCTATTTCAACCCGGAAAAGGTGAAAGCCAAAAACCTGGAACCGATCACGGCGGACGACATCAAGAAGGCGTTCGGTCAGAACTCCATCGAGGTGTTTCACGATGCCTCCCAACTCCAGCGCTACCTTATTGGTCAGCATTGGAAAAACAAGAATTTACTTATGATGAGCTCGGGCGATTTCGGTGGCCTCAATATCAATGAGCTCGCTGCCACTCTAAATCCCTGAATTGTTTCGCCCTGCCATGTTGAAGTTACGGAACCCTATTTGCTTTTTCGATCTCGAAACGACGGGCACGATGGTGTCGCAAGACCGCATCATCGAGATCGCTATTATCAAACTGACGCCCAACGGCGATGTGTCAAAAAAGATTGACCTCATCAATCCCGGCATGCCAATTCCGGCCGAGTCGTCGCTCATCCACGGCATACACGACGAAGACGTGAAGGACAAGCCGACGTTCAAGGAGGTGGCCAAGGAGTACGCGAAGTTTATCGAGGGCGCCGACCTGGGCGGGTTCAGCATCATGAAATTCGATGTGCCGATGTTGGTGGAGGAGTTTCTGCGTGCAGGTGTTGAGTTTGACTACTCGAGAAAGAAAATTATCGACTCACAGAAGATTTTTCATCTGATGGAAAAGCGGACGTTGAGTGCGGCCTACCGTTTTTACCTGGACAAAGACCTGCAGGCGTCGCACACGGCCGAAGCCGATGCCGTCGCGTCGCTCGAAATACTGAAGGCCCAGGTTGAAAGGTATGCTGGCCAGACAGTGACCGACAGCCTGGGTAACAAGGTCGGCGAAATTCACAATGATATGGAGGCGCTGGGCCAACTCACCGCGTCGGACCTCGTCGACCTGGCGGGCAGGATGATCAAGAACAAGAATGGTGAAGAGGTTTTCAATTTTGGCAAGCATAAGGGCAAGTCCGTGCTGGCCGTGTTGAAGGACGAACCCTCCTACTATGACTGGATAATGAACGGCGAATTTCCGCTGGACACCAAACGAAAACTTACCGAAATCCGGCTCAAGGGCTTCAAAAAGTAGGATTTTGCTTCCATTAATCCGCTGGTTTATAGCCGGTTTAAAAAAATGTAACTTTTTTTAGTCTACCAAGTTAATAGAGTTAATAGGTTTTTATACCTTTGAAGCAGTACAGACAGACGAGACTATCATGATCCTGGATCGAATACTAAGCAAGCGACTTGAGAATAAACGTGTACAAGGCCACGTGATCAGTGCAACAAAAGCACTCTCCTGGCGGATTCTCGGAACGGTCGATACATGGCTCATCAGCTATGTCATAACGGGCGAAACGACACTCGCCTTCTCGATCGCCTCGTTCGAGGTAATTACAAAAACACTGTTGTACTACTTCCATGAAAGGGCTTGGGAAAAGGTACGTGATAAGATTGCAAGTAAAAACAATGGAATTGACTAGTCATTTCGAAAACATCAAGGAGACCCTCTCCTCGCTCTCCGCCGAAGATGGCCTTATGTGGCTATCCAACTACGCAGGGGAAAATATCCGGTTCTCATCCGCATTTGGCATGGAAGACCAGGTGATCACGCACATGATCGCCAAACACCGGCTGCCCGTCGACGTATTCACACTCGACACGGGTCGCCTTTTTCAGGAAACATACGACCTGATCGACCTTACACGCAAGAAGTATAGCATCGACATCAACGTGTACTTCCCCGATCAGGAAGCGATAGAACAGTTTACGCGCGAACGCGGCGTGAACAGTTTTTACGAATCGGTGGAGAATCGGAAGGCTTGTTGCTTCATTCGCAAAGTAGAGCCGCTGCGCCGTGCGCTGAGCGGCGCGAGCGTGTGGATCACCGGGCTGCGTGCAAGCCAGTCCAGCAACAGGCAGTCGTTTGAACTGGTGAGCTGGGATGTTGAGCACCAGGTAATCAAATACAACCCGATACTCGGCTGGACACAGGATGAGGTGGAGCTGTATATCAAGGAACACAAGGTGCCCGTGAACGTGCTTCACAAACAAGGGTTCCCCAGCATCGGCTGTGCCCCATGTACCCGCGCCATTCTTCCGGGCGAAAACTTGCGTGCAGGACGTTGGTGGTGGGAATCGTCTGCAAAAGAATGCGGCCTTCACGAAGTGAAAGCCGCCTCATAAAATATCAGTCCCCCAAACGTTTGCTAAGGCCATCTGTAACCGGATGGCTTTTTCATTTATTGTCCTTTGTAATACTTCATCGCCTCGGGGATGGCCGCGTTGAGGTCGGCAATGCGCGTTTCGTGCGAGGGGTGTGTAGACAGCCATTCCGGTGGTGCCTGTCCGCCAACCGACTGCATCCGTTCCCAAAACTTAGGAGCCTCATGCGGATCGTAGCCGGCCATGGCCATGAAGATGAGCCCGATCTTGTCGGCCTCCGATTCATGCTGCCGCGAAAAGCGCAACATCCCTATTTGGGTACCGATACCCACAGCCTGCAGGAAAATGTCTTTTGTCATCGTCGGGTTCTGGCCCATGGCTGCGCTTACTGTGCTGAGCCCGAGATTGGCAACGAGCCCCTGACTCATGCGTTCGCGGCCATGGTTTGCAATGGCGTGCGCCACTTCATGGCCCATCACCACGGCGATGCCGGCTTCATCTTTGCATATCGGCATAATGCCCGTGTAAAACGCCACCTTGCCGCCGGGCATACACCATGCGTTCACTGTCTTTGGATCATCGATAAGATTGAACTCCCACTTGAACCCGGCAAGCTCGGACGCCAGCCCCTTGCTCGTCATATATTCTTCCACCGCCTTTTGAATGCGCACGCCTACGCGGCGCACCATCGCCGTTTGTTCCTGGTTGCTCGAAAGCTTGCCTTCCTGCAAAACTTGCTTTGTACTGATCGGTGGCCAGCGGTATGATTTCGTCGTTAGAGACAAGGCTCAGTTGTTTGCGACCGGTAACGGGTACAGTGGCGCACGCATAAAAAATAATGCCGGCCGTCACGAGAAGAATTGCTTTTTTGAGCATAGCTTGTTTTTTTGTTTCAAAAATACGAATACAACATCAGATTGTTAATAGCTTTGCACTAACAGACAGATTCATTCATGAGAATTTTTGCCATTGGCCGCAACTACGCAGAACACATCAAGGAACTGAACAACGAGCGGCCCGACGAACCAGTCATCTTCACAAAGCCCGATACTGCCATCCTAAAAAATGATGCCGCCTTCTACTACCCGGATTTTTCACGCGATATTCACTATGAAGTGGAGTTGGTACTCAGGGTTAGCAAGGAGGGCAAGAACATTGAGGAGCAATTTTCACACAAGTACTACGATGCCATCGGCCTGGGAATAGACTTCACCGCACGCGACCTGCAACAGAAGGCAAAGGAAAAGGGACTGCCCTGGGACATTGCCAAAGGATTCAATGGATCGGCGCCGATGTCGGACAAGTTCATACCTGTTGAGCAGTTCAAAAATCTTTACCGACATCAATTTCAAACTCACTATCGACGGATCAACGAAACAAGAAGGCAACACGAGCCTGATGTTGTTCAGTTTTGACTATATTGTAGCTTATTTATCGAAATTTTTTACGTTGCGAAAAGGCGACCTCATTTTTACGGGAACACCCAAGGGTGTAGGCCCGGTTTCTGCAGGCAATGTTTTGGAAGGTTACATTGAAAACGAAAAACTCTTACGGTGTGAAATTAAGTAGTGTCGCTACCCTATTTTTTGCGATCCTCAATACAATAGCCTTTGCCCAATTCTCAGATCCGGAGGAGAAGATACCCACGGATCAAAAATACATCTACCCTATCAATCCCGGTAAACCCGGTTCACTCGCCGGCTCGATGGGCGAATTGCGTACCACGCACTTTCACTCCGGCATAGATATTCGCACTGACAACATTATAGGCTTGCCGGTGCTCGCATCGAAAGGCGGCTATATTTCGCGCATTGGCATGAGCCCTGCCGGCTTCGGCAATGTCATCTACATCACGCACCCCGATGGAAACATAACGGTATACGGGCACCTCTACAAGTTCAGCGGTGCGCTGGCAGACCACGTGCTGCGCGAGCAATACCGGCGCAAGAGCTTTGACATCGACCTGTTCTTCCGCGAGAACCAGTTTCCTGTTCATCAGGGCGACACCATCGCCCTTTCCGGCAACACCGGTTCATCCGGCGGCCCGCACCTGCACTTCGACATACGCGATGCCAACAACAACGCCCTCAATCCGCTCAAATTTTCCTTCAGCGAAATAGCCGACACCTCGCCGCCGGTGGCCGAGAAGATTGCATTGCGCACGCTCGACATCAACTCGCGGATCAACGGCCGCTATGGTCGCTTTGAATTCTACGCTTACAGAACAGGCAATTCCTATCTGATCGGCGCTCCCATCCTCGCACATGGAAATATCGGCGTCGAATTGCTGGCGAAGGACCGGTTCGATCCGCGCAGCCGCTTTTATGGTGGAGTCAACTACATCGATATGAAGGTTGGCAATGCATTGGTCTTCCGACAGGCCATCGATAAGGTTGACCTGACTGAGTCGCGGCGCATTCTCACGCTGATGGACTTCAAGACCATGCGAAATAAAGGGTCGCGTTATTATAAACTCTATGTCGACGATGGCAACATACTCGACTTCTACGGCGCTTCTCCGTCAAACGGCGTCATTCATATCAAAGACGGCAACAACCTGCCGGTAGCCATTATCATGAAGGATACTTACGGCAATACAAGCCAGGTGGCATTTACACTGAAGCCAAGCCCGCCGGCCGCCGAGGTGTTAAACCTTGAGGTCTTGAAAACACCCATCCAGTACGACGTCGACGAAAATACGCTCATCGTATCAGCCGCGATTGGCAAAGACCGCAGCCCCGTGCAGGCAACCATTTACACGCGCGGCGTTGCAAGCATGCAGGATGCAACTTACACAAACACCAATCAGCAGGTTTTTCTTATCGACCTGAAAAGAACCTTGCCCGACTCCGTGGCAGTGGGCGGTAACTCAGTGCATACGAACATGAAGGCGATGGTGCCTTCTATTTCAGAGTATAAGTACTATAGCGACAACCTCGATATCGATTTTCCTTTCAACGCGTTGTACGACACCCTCTACCTTGGTATTGAACACCGGCGGGTCAACGACAGCATAGAAACGTTTTCTATCGGCGATCCTGCCGTGCCCC
>JAAURZ010000139.1 GCA_012031955.1 Bacteroidia bacterium | reverse complement strand
GCCTTCAGTGTTTCTATGAAGGCATAGATGCCCATGCAAAAGAAGCCCACCGAGAGCAGCTTGCCCGTGGCGTCGACCTTGAGCCAAAAGAGCACGATGCCGACCAGCATGATAAGGATGGCGATGATGTTGAAGTAGGATTGTTTGTATTTATCCATGACTTTGTTGTTCCAGGAAAGTCTTGAGTTTGTCGCCGCCTTTATAGTCGGCGGCGTCGCGGAATTTTTTCTCAGGCAAGGTATTCCACAAGTCTTGTTCTTCGGGCGTTGTGAACCGGATGTCGGCTTGACGAATCGCCCACACGTTGAGCACCGGCTTGCCATTGTTGAGACTTGTGCGAGCCACCGCCACGGCCGATGCAGGGTCGGAGGCATTTACGGTGCCGGCGTGCGTGTGTTGCCTGCCGCGCTTGGTCAGATGGTAAATTTCGTAGCCTTGCGCGTTGCCCGCGTCGGTCACTTTCAGGTCGAGCATGTCGTACACATTTTGATCGCCTTCAACCAGCGGTGAAACAAACACGTGGCGGGTGTCGACCACGCAAAGCGAGACACAGGTAAACCGCCGGGTGAACACTTCCTTTGCCAATACAAAAGCCATGTCGAGGTTGGGTGCATGCACAGCGCCTTCGTGTTGGAAAGGTTTCCCGGCGCGGGATTGTACAAATACTTCAAATGTGCCGAACTGGTCAAAATCAGCTTTGGCAATAATTTTGTCATGGTCCCCTATGTCGGGGAGCCGATTCACACGTGGGTCAAGTGAGTTCACGTTTGCATTAACTTTTTAGAAAATGAAGTAACATGTTTTGCGACCGCCTGAAATAAGACTTAACCGGTGGCAGAATCGGTAAACTAATTGTGCAGGCGTTTCGTTGCATCTTTACTATTATGAAGTATTTAGACTTTCTCTGGGCACTTGATTTGTTGTACAGGTACTATCCGCGGTACCATTCCAACGATCTGTTGTTGTTGGCAGACGACATCTTCAAGTGGGTCAACAACGAGTTGCCGGAAGACAGCAGCACGTTGATTTACCTCAAGAGTTGTTTCAGTTCACCCGCCGAAGCCGTGAAGGCCGTTTGGTCCGAAATTCAAATGATTGTCGGGCCTTATCTGTATCCCAACTAGGCGAGGGGCATCACATACGCTTGCTTCGGTGCTTTCAGCGCTTCGCGTACCCATCTGCCTCTTTCCTCCGCAATACGCCTTACTTCCAATCGCTCTTTGTTGCACGGGCCATCGCCATTGATCACTCGCTTAAATTCATCCCAGTCTGGTTCCGTGTAGCGCCACCGTCCCGTTGCCGGGTCTTTGCCGAGCGCGGTATCGGGAATAGTGAATCCGAGTTCCCATATTTTGGGAACATACATATCGAGGAACTGGTTTCGCATGTCGTCGTTGGATGCCATTTTCACTTTCCACCGCATCAGAGTTTCGGTGTGTGCCGAGATTTTGTCTGACGGTCCGAAGAAGTGCATCATGGGAGGCCACCAGCGGTTAAGTGCTTCCTGAAACATCTCGCGCTGCCGGGCTGTGCCGGCGGCCAGATAAATGACGCAATGGTGGCCGTATTTCAGGTGGAAAGATTCCTCGGCGCAGATGCGGTCCAGCGCGCGGCAATAGGGGCCGTAGCTGCCCTTGGCGTTGGCCAACTGGTTCACTATGGCGCCGGCGTCCACCAGCCAGGAGATAAAGCATGAGTCTGCCCAGGTAAAAGCGGGGTAATTGAAAATGTTGGAGTATTTTGATTTGCCATTGATGAGGTCGGCAATCATTTCTTCGCGTGTTTTTCCAAGCGTTTCCGCTGCGCTGTACAGGAGTTGTGCGTGGCCCACTTCGTCTTGCACTTTGGCCATGAGTGCCAGCTTGCGCTTGAAGCCTGGCGCGCGGGTTATCCAGGTGCCTTCGGGCAGGGCGCCGATAATTTCACTGTGGGCGTGCTGCTCAATCATCCGGATAAGTTGCTTGCGATAAAGTTGCGGCATCCAGTCGACGGGCTCGATTTTTTCGCCGCGCTCGATGCGCGCTTCGAATTCAGCCAGCTTCGCCGGGTTCTCCTGGACTAAACTATCGTCCTTGATACCTTCAAATGTATTTCCGCCACCGTACATAAGAGTCGAGAATTTTCCTCGATTTACAACTTTATAACGTTGTAAACAAACGATTGTTAGCTTGGCAGGCTACGGATTCTTCTTGAGGCCGTTCACGAGCATGTCGGCGAGTTGCAGGCCAAGTTCCACTGGGTCGATAGTGCCTACGGGATCGTACCACATGGGCATCCAGTTGAGGGAAGAAAACAATGTCATCACGGCGAGTTTTTTGTCGATGGTGTTTTTGAATTCGTTCGACTGTACGCCTTCTTCGATGATCTTTTTGAAGCGGTTGATATAGTTGATGCGCAGCAGCAGGAAATCGCGCAGATACGGCTGGCTGAGGTGCCGGTGCTCGTTCATAAAAACCGCGGAGGCTGTGAGGTCGCGCGACATCACCTGGATGTGACCTATAATGCCGCGTCGCAGCTTCTCAGTGGCCGAAACGTTCTGCTTCTCCACTTCGTCGAGCGATGCGCGAACTCCGCCGCCATGTCGAAACACAGGTTCTGAGAATCTCCTCTTTGGACTTGATATGCGAATACAGACTGGCCGCTTCTATGCCGAGCATCTGGGCGAGGTCGCGCATGGAAGCAGCGGCGTATCCTTTGGCTTTGAAAAGTTCAGCCGCCTTCCTGATCACCTGCTCTTTCCTGGATAAATTACTTACAGCGTCTGTCATAGTTATAGTAGGCTCTCGTAATATGAAATATATACAAATTTAATTATTAGCATCCGAACCTAATGATACTATTTGGGCTAATTTTGTCCGCGCGTTCGTCATTCCCGCTGTCATGAAATTTACTTCCATTCGCGAGTATTTCTACAAGCTTCAAAATATTCTCTACGCGGTCATGCTGGTGCCGTTGATACCCTTTGGTTATCTCTACCTGGAGATACAGGCCAACAAATTGGTGCCGGTGTATACCAATGAACCTACAATGATAGTCGCTTTTTTTGACCTTTCTGGCCCTGGTCGAGTGGATTGTTTCGGGATTTTTGTTCAGCTCGCGGTTGAAGCAATATAAATTGTTGAGCAGCCTGGGCGAGCGCATGGAGAAGTATGCCGACTTAACAATCGTTCGTTTTTCAATTGTCTCCTGCAGCGGGCTTTTCCTCGGCGTGGGCCTCTACCTTACGCACCATCCCATTTTCATTGCCATGTTTGTATTCAACATCATACTCATGTCGCTGGTGTGCCCGTGCCGGGCAAGCTGTGTCGCGACCTTGGGTTGAAGGGCGACGAAAAAGAAATGGTGCTGCACCGCCGCGATGCCTGAAAAAAAGAAAGGGAGATAGACATCATATCCATTCCCTTCCTTTATCGAAGCGTGTTTACTTTTTAGAGGATCACCCCGAAGCTGAATGCGTTGAGTGATGGTCCTTTGCCTTCTGAAAACAATTCGTTGAGATCGTAGTTGAAAAACAGGTCAGTAGAGCGGAAGCCGAGTTGCACGCGCAGTCCGTAGCGGAAATTGTTGAGGTAGAAGTTGTCTTTGTCTTTGAACTTCTCCCTGCCGCTGCCGTCTTTGTATACGATCTTCGAGCGGCTGCTGATGCGGTAACCGGCGTAACCGCCCGCGCCGATCCGGAACGCGTTGGAGTGCCCGTCCCACAACCTTGACTTTCGACCACGACCGCCGAAGTCGAGCACAGGCACAAGCGATACGTTTACGAACGACGCACCAAGTTTGCTTTTGATGTATTCATCGTGCTGCGCGTCGTAGCTGAAACTCACTTCATTGTTGTCTTTCTGAATCGTGATGTTGTCTTCCTGGAATTTGAACGTGTACCAGCTCAAACCGACACCCCATTCAACAAAAAACTTACGGGCCACGCGTGTACGCTGAATGGAATTGATGGCGAGGTACCACGATCCCCAGGGTCGCACGGCGTAGGCCGCGTTGTCGGCGTCTGGAAATTTTCCATCCGAGAGGTAATTGTTGGTGCCCAGGTCAAAGTTAAACGACTGCCATGTGCGGCCCCAGCGCCCGCCATGCGAGTGAACGGTCCACTCCACGTCGTCGTCATCACTATCATTGTTGTCATCGCCGTCATCGTCGTCATTATCATCACCGTCGCCATAGCGCGCCCAGCGGCTTTCTTCTTCGGTGGTCACTTCTTCATCACGTTGTTCTTCCACAGGTTCTTCTTTCGCCACGGCTGTTGAGTCGTTGGTTTCCAATTTGGCGAGTATGTCGCGAAACAATGACTGGAAGTCGTAGTTCTTGAGGATGTCGAGGTCGCTTCGGTCCTTCATGGTAAAAACTACCTTGCTGGAATTTGCTAACTCTACGATTACCGTGTCAATTTTTTCCTGGGCAACTCCAGGCATCACTAGTGCGCAGCAGAGCACTGTCGCTATCACTATACACTTGCTCATAAGAATTTCTTGTTACTTGTTGTTTTGTTGTTGTCTACGTTTGTCATTTTTAAAATTCAGCGCGAGAATTTCATTTTTCTTCTGCCGGAGTTCGCCAACCGGATCCTGATTGTGTTTGAGATCGTAGGCTTTGTCCAACAGCTTTCTCAACGTAGATGACTTCTTCTCCGGAGTCGTTGCGTCGGCTATCGTCTTTTTTGTCAAATATTTTTCATTCACTTCTTCCACCGTCAGCGTGATGGTCATGTTGTCTTCTTCGGTAGCTACATCAATCGCCGGTTGAACGGGTTCCACTGCCGGCTCATTCATTGCGACTTCAGCGATGGTTTCGTTCATCACGATTTCAACTTGTGTTTGTACTTGTTGCTCTTGCCGTTCGGTAGTCGGGGGTGCTGCCACCTCGGCGTCCGGCTGCTTCTTGCGTTCGCTTTTTTTCTCTGTCAGGTGCAGGGCTGTGTGCGTTGACTCGGGTTGCTTGTTTTCCTCCATAGCCGGCGTTTGTTTTTGATCGACGCGCTCGGCGGGGTCTCTTTCGACACTGTTGCCTTTCTGATTTTTTCAGCTACGGTTGGTGTGGAAGTTGAGTCGGCTCCGGGCCACAACAGGTAAGTAGCGCAAGCAAGCAAGGCTACGGCGGCGGCGATGCGCAGCCAAATTGCTTTATGGCTTTTTTTGTAAGATTGGACTCTATACGATCCCAAGCCGCAGCGGGCGGCGTGGGACGATATCCGTCGAGTTTGTCACGAAATAGTTTATCCGGTTGCTCGTTCATGGCTTTTGATTTTGTTCTGCCGACCATTCCTGGTCAGCCAAAATTTTCTGTAAATAAGTGCGCGCTCTGCTAAGCTGCGACTTCGATGTGTTTTCGCTGATGCCGAGGTGGTTGGCAATTTCCTTGTGCGAATAGCCGTCGATGGCATACATGTTAAATACGATTCTGTAGCCGGAGGGGAGTTGCTGGATCATGTTCACCAGGTCTTCCGCTTCCAGGTGGTCGCTCATAGCGTTGTAGTCTGGTTCGCGGTCGACTTGTTCCAGTTCTGTTTCCACATACATAGACCGGTTGCGTCTCAGGTACGTGAGCGACTCGTTGACGATAATGCGCCGTATCCACCCTTCAAAACTTCCCTCACCCTTAAACTGACCTATCTTTTCGAAAATCTTGGTGAAAGCCGTGATCAGCACATCTTCGGCCTCCATCGGATCTTTGAGGTACCGGTAACAGATGCCATACATTTTCGACGAATATGTATCGTACAAGAGCTTTTGAGCGCCTCTTTCGCGCTGTAAGCACCCCTGTATAATCGCATCTTCTTTGGCCCGGTAGATCTGGAATTTCATTTAGGATCTCAGCTACAAGATGCAACTTATACGGGTGGGGTTGCACCGCCGTTCTCATTTTTTTTGTAACGGAAAGGCCTGATTACCAGTGGAGGTGTCTAAAAATAAGAAAGGCTGCCGTTTGTCGGGGCAGCCTTTCGCCGGGGGCCTTTTTCGCCTAAAATATCAGGCTCATGCAGAGTGCCAGCAACAGCAGTAGCAGTATGATCATGCGCGGTCGGGGTTTGGTTTTACAGTTTGATATAATTTTGGTTTGCTAGTCTCGTCTGATTACTCTCGGGTTGCCGCGGTAGTCCACGTCGCTCACCACACTCTCTTCGATTTCCAGGGTGCCGGTTACATACACGCGCGCCTTCGAGGCCCCATTGGCATCTACAATGGCATCCGTTACCTCGTAGTCGTAGGCATTTAGCTTCGACGCTCCCTGAATGGTCGCATCGAGCGAGTTGCCGTGGCCGCTCAAATCCATTTCCGAGGCGCCGTTGAGGCGCAGGTTCAGTTCGGTACAGTTGAAATCCTGCGCCCGCACCTTAAGCACACCCAGCACGCGGATGTCGGCCTCCGCTTCGTCGAAGTCGCGGAGCAGCACTCGCACGCGTGCCTCGGCCACGCCGCCGGCGACGTCGCGCCGGCCTAAACTTGTCGCCCTGGTGTCAACGGTATCGGTCATGGAGCCCTCGGTTTGCATTCTCGACGCACGCGACTCGCCGCATGCGTGGC
>JAAURZ010000138.1 GCA_012031955.1 Bacteroidia bacterium | reverse complement strand
TTGAAAAAGACCAGATCCGCCGCGGTATGGTAATTTGCAAGCCAGGTTCAGTAACACCACACGCCAAATTCAAAGCTGAAGTTTACGTACTGTCCAAAGAAGAAGGTGGTCGTCACACGCCGTTCTTTAACAAGTACCGCCCTCAGTTCTATTTCCGCACCACCGACGTAACAGGTGAGATCATGCTGCCGCAGGGTGTTGAAATGGTGATGCCTGGCGACAACGTATCCATCGAAGTTCAGCTGATCAACAAGATCGCTATGGAGAAAGGTCTTCGCTTCGCCATCCGCGAAGGAGGCCGTACCGTAGGCTCTGGTCAGGTAACTGAAATCCTCGACTAATTCACTGATAATCAATAGCGAAAGCGTTTCTGGAAAATTCTCAGAAACGCTTTTGTTTTGACACTATTTGTAATACCTTTGCAGTCCTTTTGGGCTTAGTACGCGGGTGCGGTCCAAAAGCTTGGGCAGTTCCGGCTAAAGCGAGGGTTTAAGCATCAAAAAATCAGCTGTTTTCCGGCATTTGTTCATCGATTCGGATAAGAGGTTGCCAACAGCCGCCTCATCCCGGTCAAAACAGAGTATGCCTAGGAGGTTTAATACGGGTGTAGCTCAATTGGTAGAGTAGCGGTCTCCAAAACCGTTGGCTGGGAGTTCGAGTCTCTCCACCCGTGCGAGGGAAAGTCCGTGATAACCGGGAGTCCTGACGAGGCAAAGCCTGTCGGATAACTTGAGGTGCAAATGGGCAGCACTGCGGTGCAACCACAAAATTGAAAAAAATTCAAAGCCGGGAATCCTTGCTTTGATAGGTGTTTAGAATAAGAGAACCCATGCAAAAGGTAAGAAACTATATCGCTGAGTCTTGGGATGAACTGAAGAACAAAGTGACATGGTCCAAGTATAGCGAATTGCAAAGCAGCGCTATACTCGTACTGGTGGCCTCGTCGATTTTCGCACTCATAATTGGTGCAATCGACTGGGTATTCAATAGCGGCCTTCAGTGGTTTTATAAAGAATTCTAATAATGGCGACGGCAATGGGCGAACTCAAGTGGTATGTTCTCAGAGTGGTCAGCGGCCAGGAAAAGAAAGTGAAATCTTACCTGGAGACCGAGATCGAACGCTCTAAGCTGGTTGACTTTATTCCGCAGGTTTTGATCCCTTCGGAGAAAGTATATGAAATGCGGAATGGAAAGAAACGCGTGAGGGAGAGAAACTTCTTTCCCGGCTACGTGCTCGTCTCCGCAGACCTTTCCAACGGAGAGGCATTCCATACGGTCAACAATATTCCCGGTGTAATCGGGTTTCTGGGTGGCAACGGCACCGGATCGTCCAAAGATCCAGTACCCCTGCGTCAGTCAGAAGTAAACCGCATCCTGGGTAAGGTAGACCAACTTGACGAGTTTGAAGAAAGGCTTGAAAAGCCGTTCATAAAAGGCGAATCTGTGAAAGTAATGGATGGACCATTCAGTGGATTTACCGGAACGGTGGAAGAGATTTTTGAAGACAAGAAAAAACTAAACGTCATGGTTAAAATATTCGGCCGCAACACACCGGTTGAATTGAGTTACATGCAGGTGGAAAAGTTAGACTGAGATAACAAATGGCTAAGGAAATTACAGGTTATCTGAAATTACAGGTAAAAGGAGGTCAGGCAAACCCGGCACCTCCCATCGGTCCCGCGCTGGGTAGCAAGGGCCTCAACATTATGGACTTCTGCAAGCAGTTCAACGGGCGTACACAAGACAAGCAAGGTCAGGTGTTGCCAGTACTGATCACCATCTATAATGACAAATCTTTCGACTTTGTTATTAAGACCCCGCCTGCAGCAGTGCTGATCCTCGATGCAGCCAAAAAGCAGAAAGGTTCGAATGAGCCCAACCGTATTAAGGTAGGTGCCATTACCTGGGACCAGGTGAAGACGATCGCGCAAACCAAAATGCCTGATCTCAACGCCTTCAAAATTGAATCGGCTATGAAAATGGTAGCTGGTACCGCAAGAAGCATGGGTATAACAGTGTCAGGAACCCCTCCGTGGGAAAACTAATAACAGCGATGGCTAAGATTTCCAAAAACAAAAAAAGCGGTCCTTGCAAAAGTGAATCTGGAGAAAGAGTATTCTCTGGACGACGCAGCAAACCTTTTGAAAGACATTACCTTCACCAAGTTCGACGCTTCGGTAGACCTGGACATCCGTCTGGGCGTGGATCCCAAGAAGTCGGATCAGATGGTGCGTGGTGTGGTGGCACTGCCACACGGCTTAGGTAAGGTAGTGCGCGTGCTGGTACTTTGTACTCCTGACAAAGTGCAGGAGGCGAAAGACGCCGGCGCAGAACACGTAGGTCTGGATGAATTCATCACCAAGATCGAAGGTGGATGGACAGATGTAGACGTAATCATCTGTATGCCCACGGTTATGGCCAAGGTAGGTAAGCTCGGCAAAGTGCTGGGTCCCCGTGGCCTTATGCCAAATCCAAAATCAGGAACTGTTACGCTCGAAGTCGGTAAAGCGGTGAAAGAAGTAAAAGCCGGTAAAATCGACTTCAAAATTGATAAAACAGGAATCATTCATGTCAGCATTGGAAAAGCTTCCTTCTCGGCCGAAAAAATCCGGGACAATGCAGCAGAGATGATCCAAACCGTTGCCAAACTGAAACCCGCCTCAGCGAAAGGTGCTTACTTCCGAAGCATTACCCTTTCCACTACCATGAGTCCCGGGTTGACGATTGACAAAAACTCAATTGCTGGCATTTAAAAAAAATCATGACCAGAGACGAAAAAGCACAGATCATCGAGGAGCTTTCGCAGAAGTTTGCGGAACACGCACACTTTTACATTGCCGACGCTTCCGGTCTGACGGTAGAGCAAATCAATACTTTCCGCAGGCTGTGCTTCAAGAGTGGCATTGAATACCGTGTTTACAAAAACACGATGATTCAGAAGGCACTTGAGAGGCAAGAAGGTTCTGATTTTACTCCGCTCTTTAAAGCCCTCAAAGGGTCGTCAGGTGTCCTCTTCTCCAAAGAAGTGGGTAACGCACCTGCCAAAGTGCTGAAAGAAATCGGCGCCAAGCTGAACGGCAGGCCTGCATTGAAGGCTGCCTCCATCGACTCCGCATTATTTATCGGAGAAGAACACCTGACGACTTTGAGCGAACTCAAATCAAGGGAAGAACTCATTGGCGAAGTTATTTCAATGCTCCAATCTCCTGCCAAAAATGTACTGTCCGCTCTGTTGAGTGGTAAGCACACAGTGGCAGGGCTTGTGAAAGCACTGGAAGAACGCGGTAATTAATTAATTGAAAACAAAAACTTTTAAATCGTAACAAAAATGGCCGACATCAAAGCACTTGGAGATCAACTGGTTGAACTCTCTGTAAAGGAAGTTAACGAACTCGCTGCCTACCTGAAAGAAACGTATGGTATTGAACCTGCCGCCGCTGCCGCAGTTATAGCTGCCCCTGCGGGTGGCGCGGGTGCCGGTGCCGCTGTTGAAGAGAAAACCAACTTCGACGTTGTGTTGAAAGCACCTGGTGCTAACAAACTCCAAATCGTGAAACTGGTGAAAGAACTGACCGGTCTTGGCTTGAAAGAAGCTAAAGACATGGTTGATGGTGCACCTAAAACAATCAAAGAAGGTTTACCTAAAGACGAAGCAGAAAACCTCAAGAAGCAACTCGTTGAGGCTGGTGCCGAAGTTGAGTTGAAGTAACCTTCTTGAAGACAAGGGTACTGTCTACAAACTTTCGGATAGGCCCCTCCCGTTGAAAATCGGGGTGGGGTCTTTTCCCATTTGTACCTACGGAGATATCACGTCTCCAACCGCTGTCCAGGATTAGTAGAAACTTAAATCTTAATCACCTTGGCAAACTTGGCAAAAAAGAATAGCAACGGTAGAATAGACTTCTCATCCATCGAGAAGGTCCTTGAATACCCGGATTTTCTGGATTTACAACTCCAGTCGTTCAAGGATTTTTTACAAATAGAAACGCCTGCCGAAAAAAGACAGAATGAAGGTCTTTTACAAGGTATTTGCGGAAAACTTTCCCATTTCCGACTCGCGCGAAAACTTCGTGCTCGAATTTGTAGACTATACTATCGACCCTCCGAAATATAATGTAGACGAATGTATCGACCGCGGTCTTACGTACTCCGTTCCCTTGAAGGCTAAGCTTCGCCTTACCTGCAACGACGAAGACAACGAAGACTTCGAAACGATCGAACAGGAAGTGTTCCTGGGCAACATTCCCTACATGACTGAGAAAGGTTCGTTCGTCATCAATGGCGCCGAGCGCGTGATCGTGTCACAACTCCACCGCTCACCCGGGGTGTTCTTTGCTATGAGCAAGCACACCAACGGTACCAAACTGTATTCAGCACGTATCATCCCTTTCAAAGGATCGTGGATTGAATTCGCTACCGACGTGAATGCCGTGATGTATGCCTACATCGACCGTAAAAAGAAATTCCCCGTAACCACCCTGCTCCGCGCAATTGGTTATGGTACAGATAAAGATATACTTGATCTCTTCGGACTCTCTGAAGAAGTGGAGGCTAACAAGAACACATTAAAGAAAGTAGTAGACCGCCGCCTTGCCGCCCGTGTATTAAAAACATGGACCGAAGACTTCGTGGATGAAGATACCGGTGAAGTGGTTTCCATCGACCGTAACGAAGTGTTACTCGAACGCGACCACATCATCCTCGCAGAAGACGTGGATGTGATCCTCGACTCTGGTGTGAAGTCAATTATCCTGCACCGCGAAGATGTGAACATCGCCGACTACAACATCATCTTCAACACCCTCGCGAAGGACAATTCAAACTCAGAAAAAGAGGCAGTAGAGCAAATCTATCGTCAACTTAGAAACACGGAAGCCCCTGACGAACAGACTGCCCGCGATATTATCCAGAGCTTGTTCTTCAGCGAAAAACGCTACGACCTCGGTGAAGTTGGCCGATACCGGATCAACAAAAAACTTGGGTTGCAGCTTGGCTACGACCAGCGCGTGCTCACGAAGGAAGATATTATCCTCATCGTGAAGTACCTCATCGGTCTCATTAACTCAAAGGCCGTTGTCGACGACATTGATCACTTGAGCAACCGTCGCGTACGCACCGTGGGCGAGCAATTGTACTCGCAGTTTGGTGTAGGCCTCGCGCGTTATGGCCCGCACCATCAAAGAGAGAATGAACGTTCGCGACAACGAAGACTTTAAGCCGGTTGACCTTATCAACGCACGCACGTTGTCGTCTGTGATCAACTCGTTCTTCGGCACCAACCAGTTGTCGCAGTTCATGGATCAGACCAACCCGCTGGCAGAGATCACGCACAAGCGTCGTATGTCGGCACTCGGTCCAGGCGGTCTTTCGCGCGAGCGCGCAGGCTTTGAAGTTCGCGACGTGCACTACACCCACTATGGTCGCCTCTGTACCATTGAGACACCGGAAGGTCCCAACATCGGCTTGATTTCATCTCTTTGTGTTCACGCCAAAGTGAACAAGATGGGATTCATCGAAACCCCTTACCGCAAGGTCGACGATGGGAAAGTGAAATTGAAAGACCCTGTTGTGTTCCTCACAGCAGAAGAAGAAGATACACATTACATCGCGCAGGCAAATGCGGAACTCAAGGGTTCCGGCGAATTTGCCGACGAAAAGATCAAAGCACGCTTCGAGGGCGACTTCCCAGTGGTAGAGCCAAAAGAGCTCAAGTACATGGACGTGGCGCCCAACCAAATCGTATCAGTTGCTGCGTCGCTCATTCCGTTCCTGGAACACGATGACGCGAACCGCGCATTGATGGGCTCCAACATGCAGCGTCAGGCAGTGCCGTTGATGCGCCCTGAAGCACCCATTGTAGGTACAGGCCTCGAAGGTCGTGTGGCCCTGGATTCACGCGCGCTCATCCTTGCAGAAGGAAACGGCGTCGTGGAATTCGTGGATGCGAAGAAAGTAGTGATCAAATACGAAGTAAACGAAGAGCAGAAGCTCGTAGCCTTCGATGATGAGTTCAGAACCTACAACCTGATCAAGTTCCGAAGGACCAATCAGGACACCTGCATAAACCTTACCCCCTTGGTTTTCAAAGGCCAGAAGGTTGTAAAAGGGCAGCCGCTTTGCCAGGGTTACGCCACCGCCAACGGCGAACTCGCCCTGGGAAGAAACCTGGTGGTAGCATACATGCCATGGCAAGGCTACAACTTCGAAGACGCAATCGTAATTTCTGAAAAGGTAGTACGCGACGACATCTACACTTCGATCCATATCGAGGAATTTGAACTGGAAGTGCGCGACACCAAGCGCGGAGAAGAAGAACTGACGTCAGAGATTCCTAACGTAAGTGAAGAAGCCGTAAAGCACCTCGACGAAAATGGTATCATCCGGATCGGCGCAGATGTGAAAGAAGGTGACATACTTATCGGCAAGATCACCCCGAAAGGTGAGACTGACCCTACACCTGAAGAGAAACTGCTTCGTGCCATCTTCGGCGATAAAGCCGGCGATGTGAAGGATGCTTCCCTTAAGGCGCCGCCGTC
>JAAURZ010000137.1 GCA_012031955.1 Bacteroidia bacterium | reverse complement strand
TACTGGGAATCATACTCCTTATCGGCATTAACAAAACCAAAATCGGCGCGTGAACTGCACAACCGTGTGGGTAACGCATTTGGTTTACTTGCAAAGTGCCACGCAACCGGTTTATTTCTGAAAACGTTTTTTGCGCATTGACCGGAAAAATGCCTTAAATACTTTGTGAGTCCAAAGTGTGACTACCTGCTGGAAAAGACATGGAATAGATTTGAAACGGTTCAACAGTCCGACCAACTACCCTTGAGTTTTCAAAAAATGACATGTCCTTGGCCGATGTAATGTCAGATGGCCTCCTCGGTCAGTTCAATTTTCCGTAATGTCTCTAGTTCCAATAGTCGTCCGGTAAGTTGTCCTGAAAATCGGAATCGAATGTCATCCATGACTCGTGGCATAAAGTCAATCTTGTCAATTTCTCCCTTTCTGTTCCTGATTTCCAATTCAAACCAGAGATTAAATATCGACATGTCGCTTTCATTAAGCGCTTTTAGTTTAGATAACTCATAAATGGTTTCTGTCCGCCAGTTTGAAACATAAATGAATTGATCGTCAAATGATACTTTCTTAAGTCGAACAAAAAGCAAAATGGGAGAATTGCAAGCAACATTAAGAAATTTCCAACGTGGCGCGTGTCAACGTAAGCAAGTATTGTCACTAAAACTATCACCGACGTCCATAGTGTCGGGATAACGAATTTGTAAACGAATGTCAGTCCACTTGATAGTTCCTTTTTCATGCCTCGAATTTTTCCGCAGCCTTTGCCAACTGGGAAACCACTTTCCTGTGAATCGACTGGCCGCGTCGCGATGCCATCGTCAATTATAATCTCCAATTACGAAAATACAATTTAGTCAAGATCATCTTCAGTCAATCCATATTTTTCGCGAAGGAGTTAACATGGAAAAACACCGGCTGGACAAGCATTCAGCTTACTCCAACTCACACACCGATGACTCTGCAAGCACCGGGTTGCAATGGCTGTATTTGCCATCGAAAACAATTTCGAAGTCGTTGTTTGGGCTCAATGATTTCAGATAATAATCCGTCGTGATTACCTGCGCCCCGGACCGAATGGCTGCTTCAAATCTGCGCTTGTCTCCAGTTCGCGCCTCCCTGGTGTCGGCATCTGCACGGGTACGTACCATAAAACCCTGTTTTACCATGTCAGTTATTTCTTTTTCCTGCCTGATCGGATCATTCATGATCAAGAAAGCCGCATGCGGATTGCCGGGGTCGGTATTGGAAAACATAGGTCTCGCGTAACCGTCATCTCCCTGTACATACAAATCTGTCAGTTCCTTTCCGGCATCCAATACGAAAAGTATTTTTCCTCGCGCCTGGACAAGGCCTGGCCAGCCTTTCTCCACGATTGCCTTGCGTAGTGTTTGGTATTTTCCTTTTACCTGTTTCGGAGTAATTAAATGACCGGCGTCAAAAATCTCAAGAATCTCTTTGTCCAGTGCATCGAGTACTTTCTTATCGAATGGTATGACCTCTGCAAACCCGGCCTGTTAAGTCCTGAAGTCTTTGGATTGATGGTGATAATGATCGGCAGGTGATCGCTATGCGATTGTGACCAGTCTTTGATATCAGACAGACACGCTTTGAAGGTGGCACAGTGACTTCTGAAATCGATATCCGGTACATGAAGCACTTTGAAGCCGGGATCTTCCATTGTTTCGGCGTGTACGGTTGGCTCTCCACTCCCTGAGCGCGCAGCATTTCCAGTCCTTTCGGATGTGAGAACCGACCTCCTTCCGGGTCATAAAGCACATCTATCTCAAGACTCCTCAAGCCTAAATCCAATTGTTGCGTGATGGAAATGTGTCGATAATCCAATCCTGTTGCTTCCGGGCGTTCGGACAAGATTATGTCCATCAATGGTTTTTCGATACCGATTTTGTAACTGTTGTGACTGCCGATGACTTGCGTCTGGTTCATCTTAAGTTCCTGGCCTTTTACAACGACAAATGAAAGGCAAACGAATGTGATTGAGACAAGGTGTGTTTGTAGATAGTTCATGTTCGTCAGTTATTTAGAAAATAGTTTGATTGGCTCATGGATGGAACAAAAAAGGTCGAAAGCCATCCAACAGCTTTCGACCTTTTCCTGACAGATTTGCTCTTGTCAACCGACGGGCATCTTTTAGTATCCTTGATTCTGTACTAAAAATCCTTTTTCGCTGGAAGCGCCGTCGATTGCTTTCTGAGGGATCGGGAACAATCTTTTGTGCACGTCGCTGTCGGTCTTACCGGTCCAGCTTCCTTCGTATTTACCGTACCGTATTTGATAGTTTCTTCTCAGGCCTTCCCAATAGAGTTCAAATCCTGCTTCACGGAACAACAGGTCGAGATTAATTGAAGCCAATGCTTCCGGAGTTTGTGCGGCGCGGGCAGTTCTTGAAGTTCTCAGGGTATTGACGTCCGCCAAGGCACCGGCGTTGTCTCCGTTTCTCAACTTCGCTTCTGCACGCATCAAGTAGATCTCGCCCAAGCGAAGCAACACTACGTCCACGCTGCTGTATGAACAACAGTTCGGGGCGGTATGGCTGAATTGATACTTCGAAAACCTGTAACCTGTGTTGTGCAGACTACCTGCATCAGTGAAGTCGACATTGAGGGTATGGTTCACATAGACCTGGTTTGCGTCGGCATCATTTAATTTGATCACTGGATATATCCGTACTGTGCCATCGCCGCATTTCAAAATATTACCACCGGCGTCTTTTCTCGGTCCCCATATAACACCACGAAGTATTCCCCTGTCGATTTCAAAATCCTGCGCTGCTATGCAGTAGTAATGATCCGCATCGTTGGCCGGCGTTACACCAGTAAGATCTTTAAGGTCATCGGGTATAATTGTGTTTTGCTGGTGGAAGCGGGCATCGGCATCAGCGGGGTCAGCAGGGCCATAGGCATCCACCCAGGTCTGAATAAAGTCGGGCGTAGCTGCCACGGCATCGGTTCCCCTGGTGCTCGGGAATTCTGGTCTTGGAATCTGAGCGCCGGATATCGGCCAATAGGCCCATCGGCTATGTTCGGTTTCAAGCACACCTCGTTGGTCGAGGGCGAAGATCAGTTCCGGGTTGGTATGGTTATCATCGCTGAACAGATCGAAGTATTCGGCTGACAATGAGTGAGACCCCGAAATGATATTGTCGGTATACTGGATAACCTTATTCATGTCTTCCTGCTTGAAGTCAGGTGTTCCGTAGGGATTGCGATAAACGGCGGCATTCAAATACAAACGCGCCAGCAAAGCACTTACGGCATCTTTGTTAAGTCTGCCCGGGCCGTTGTCGTTGCTCATCACATTCACAACCGACAACAGCTTGCCTTCAATATAGTCGACTGCTTCCTGCCCTCTTAAAATTTCCGGATACCTGATCGGAACGTTCTTTTTTGAAAACAAGACCCCAGTTGTCTAGTGCCAACATATTGAGGTATGCATTCATGGCGATCATTTCGTTAAGCGCATCCTCAGCTTCCGCATTGCCTTTTTCAGCTTCGGGTCTTAATCGTTCTTCCGCAATTACTGCTCGCGACAGGCACAACGTTATGTATGTCCAGGAATCTCCTACCAAGGCATTGCTGGGTGTCATAAGGTGCTGGTGAACCGAAATGAACTTGCCTCCGTCATACCAATCTGTACCACCACGGTAAGGAAGGATGGCCTCATCGGAGGCAACCTCCTGAAGTCCGAAGTTCACTGTATGCAACCATACCTGGCGGAGAAGGCCATACACAGGCGCTATCGATCCGCTTACTACTTCTGCCTGACCTGTGCCGGTAAGCGACTCGTCAAGAATTTCTTCCTCGAGCGAGGTGCAACCGAAGAATGCAATCAAAAATATGGCTACTGGTAGCGCTCTCATAAGTTTAATGTTTTTCATAATTTCTCTATTTCAAATGATATTTGAATAAGCGTTCTTTTCCATTCTAGAATGTGACATTCAGACCGACCAGGAATGTTCTTGCCTTGGGATAAGTGAAGTAATCGATGCCGAAGGTTTGAATTCCTCCTGAAGTAACTCCAGTGTTGATCTCAGGGTCGAAGCCGGAATAATCGGTTAAGACGAACAAGTTCTGACCGGTTAGCGACACACGGATGTTTCGCAGCACGTTTGACAATCCGATCTTCTCTGCCGACAGGTTGTACGACAACGTCGCGTTATTCAATCTCAGGAAAGCGCCATTCTCCAGGTAACGTGTGGATACGGTATTGGCGTTGGTCACAGACTCGTTGGGATACTGAACAGCAAAATCCGTGGTGTTGTTGGATTTAGTTAATTGTGCCTTGGTGAACAGACTCATAGCCGTATGATTGTACACTTTGTTTCCTGATACGCCATTGAAGTTGAGACCGAGGTCAAAACCTTTGTACGCCAAGTTCAGGTGAAAAGCATAGAGTACCTTTGGAATAGCACTGCCGACCACGCTGCGATCGTTGTCCAATGTGGCACCGTCTCCGTTAACGTCTTTAAACACGTTGAGGCCGTCGTCGCCGATGCCATCGAATTGAAACATATAGAATGCGCCTATTGCCTCGTTGTTGACATAGCCATTAATGGTCGCGCCAGTTTGTCCGGAACCCTGGGCCGCTCCCGTGGTGAGCACCGAATAGGGCGAGTCTTTTACCTTGTTTTGAATGTAGGTAATGTTTCCACCTATATTATAGGAGAAGTCGGCGCTTGCGTTGCCATGATAATCCAATGTCAGCTCGAAACCATTGTTTTGTATCTTCATATCCCGGATGTTGGTCCAGTAGGTAGCGGTAGGCTGTACGGGATCGGCGGGGGTAACTTCCAACAGTATATTAGAGGACTGCTTATTGAAATAATCCACACTGCCAGTCAATCGGCTGCCCAGGATCGCGAAGTCAATGCCCACATCTATTTGGGTAGATACTTCCCACTGGAGATCAGGATTCGCCAAACGTGTGTACACGATGCCGTATGGATAACCGCTGATCGAGGTGGCATCCGGATCGATGGGATAGGTGTTAAGACTTGAACCCCCTGTTATTAGCCGATCTTCGGCATAGCTTGCTTTTGTGATCTTGGAAGGAATCTCCTGGTTACCCGTTTTACCCCAGCTTGCGCGCAACTTGAGGTTGTTGAAAACCGAGCTTTCCATAAAACCTTCATTGCTTAAGTTCCACCCGAGGGCAACGGAAGGGAAATAGCCATACTTGTTGTTCTCTCCAAACTTCGACGATCCATCGGCACGAAGTGTAGCTGTAAACAAGTACTTATCGTTGTAGGAATAATTAAGTCTTCCGAAGAATGATTGCAACTCGTTCTTAACAGCAGACGAACTCACTGTGGTAGGATATACCGTTGTACTGGTTTGGTCCTGATACTTGGGTTCGATATTGTTATTGGCGAAGCCCCTGTATAAAAACGTTCTGTCTTCTTCCAAAAAGTTTTGGTAAGAATGTCCGGCCAATAGAATAACGTTGTGCGTGTTCTTGTGCCAGTTATAAGTAAGTGTGTTCTCTACCAGCTTATTCGTATTTGTGCTAATTAAAGTAGAGAGCGACCCATTCGAAATATTAGACTCATTGATAACGGAAGGAAAAGGTTTGTACTGCTGGTCACGGGTTGTGGTGGAGTAGTCGACACCAAGGTTCATTTTGTATACAAGGTGGTCCAGTATTTCTATCGAGGGTGAAATGCCCGCCAAAATTCGGTTGTTGACTGCCTGGTCGCTATATATCTCATACCTCTTCAGGGGGTTCAAGGCATTGGTTGTTAGTGGTGTAGGCTCACCGTTGGTATAGGCCGGAATGGTGGGATTCAGGTTCAGCATGTCGCTTATGGTGGAACCTATGTTGGGGCGTAAGTTTTCAGTGTGCGACGCTGTAAGATTGTAGTCGATGTTCAGTCTGCCGTTGATTGCCTTTTGATTCATGTTCAGCTTTCCGGAATATCGTTTCAGGTTACTATTCTTCAATATCCCTTCCTGATCCTGAACGCCTACCGATGCGTAGTAGGAAAATTTCTCCGTGGTGGCGCCGCTGATGGAGAAATCGATTTGGTTTGATACGCCTGTTTGAGACAATACATCCTGCCAATCTGTATTTCCTCCGAAGTCGTTCAGCGTTCCACCCTCGGCTTGTACCTGGCTGCGGAATTCATCGGCACCGAACACATCTATTTTATTAGACATCTTGGACCAAGCTGTAGATGCCGAGAGATTCATTTCCGTATTTCCGGATTTTCCTTTCTTCGTGGTGATCACAACAACGCCGTTCGACGCCCGCGAGCCGTAGACCGCCGTAGCGCTTGCATCCTTCAGCACGTCTATGCTTTCAATGTCGTTGGGATTCAGAAAGTTTAGCGGGTTGGTGTCAACGCCCTGATCGGAATTGTCGAGCAAGAAGCCGTCGACCACGTAAAGCGGCTGGGTTCCGGAACGCAAGCTGCCGATACCACGGATGATCACATTTTGCGCAGCACCGGGCTCACCACTTGCACTCGTTACGTTTACACCGGAAACCTTCCCTTGCAAAAGCTGCCCCGGATTTGGTGACAA
>JAAURZ010000136.1 GCA_012031955.1 Bacteroidia bacterium | reverse complement strand
GCATGCACGACCGCTGTTTGATTCCCGCGAGTACCTGGTCGTAGTAACTCCACTCCATGGCGTCCTGCCACAGGTTGAGCACCTGGTCGTATTCCGTAGGCGGAATGGGCGCGAAGAAATCGGAGGGCCACTCGTCCACTACTTTGTGCAGCGGGCGCCAGCGCTCGCCAAAGTGCTGATCGACCACGTCTATCTCAGCAGAAGCTCGAAGTATATGAGGTCATGAAGGGAAATCTTGCGCTTGTCGAGCAATGTTTCAGGTTGGTCTTCAATCATGCTTACCAGGCCCGACCAGCCCTGGTGCGCAAACTGCTGGTCGAAAAGGTAGTGCGTATACAGTCGAGGATCGCCTACGAGTATCTTCAGCAGATGTGTGATCGAGTGCGTTCCTTCCAGCAGCAGTTGCCTTGCTCGTTCGGTGCGGAAGAAACTTGTGTAGCTGTTGTTTTCCAACTCCTCCAGCGATGCGAGGAAGCCTTTGTTCCAGACCGGAAAGTGCCACATGGAAATGCCCTGGTCGAGGTAGCTGCATAGAATGCGAAACAACAGCGAATGTGTAGTCGCGTCGATGTCCATGCGGTAGTGTTTCTTCCAAAATGCGCGAAGCGATCCGATGCGCGGCAAAGTGCCCTTGCTGTAGGGCGTCGCCAGCATTCTTTTTTTCCAGATGTCGGCGTCGTTGGGCGCGTGTTGTCTGAGCACTGCGTCGAGCACCTCGTCGTTTATCTTTTGTCGGCATACAACTGCCTGTACTCTTTGAGCGTAAGCCGGGTCTTGTATCCAAACAATTCTGTCGCAGTTTGCGCCGCCTCGTGAAAGGGCAGGTTCTGAAAAGCGTGCAAGGAATTGTGGTGAATAAAATCTTTCAGCGACGCCTGCGCAGGCAGGTAGTGCTTCAGTTCTTTGATTGCGTGGTCCTGATCAAACTCGGCGGCCTTGTGAGGTGCTGCCTGTTGAACGTCCTGTATGTCATTCATGACCATTATGTTGTTAGTTCTTTCATTCTTAGAAATAGACTTGGTACTGTAGCACCAGTTGGCCTTTGCGTCTGTCGTTCACAAGGTCGGCTCCGGAAGTTGCAAACACCGGCCGGCTTTGGTAGTCGAGCGAGATTTTACTGGTGTGGTTCTTTATCAGCCAATTCAACCCCACATTGTATACATCCACCGGGTCTGAGAGTCTGTCGAAGTCGGCGTGCATGAGCGATGCATAGGGCATGAGTGTGCCGCATTCTTCACCCAGCAGGTTGTCTTTGAATTTGTAACCTACTTGTGTGTACAGCACGTTGCCGGTGCCGAACATGGGGAAGGCGTTGCCTTGGCTACCGGCGTACACCGGATCGGTGGTGCCGTTGCCGGGGTTCATAATGCCGTTGTAGCGCAGGTAGTCCCTGCCATAGTTGGTGCCGAAGTACCCGGCGTACGCCGATATTGCAGTGCCTTTTTCCCGGTTGAGGGGCGCATCGTAGTAGAGCGCCACCGACCAAAGGTTCATGCTGTGGAACACGGTGTCGGAGGCGACTGTTTCGCGCGACCATGTGGCCTCTTTTTGTGTGATGAAGCCGGCTTCTAAGTTAAACACTTTTTTCTTTCCAAGGTAGGTGCCGGTCATGTACGGCGTGGTGTGACCTTCCTTGTCGAAGATGTTGTACATGAAGAAGCCCTGAAATTGCTTGGTGTGCTTTGAGGTGGCAAAGCCGGCACTGGGACCTGGCGCAGGTGGCGTCGCGCCGTTGGTCTGTACGGGAAACGGGTCGCTAATGGCTACGCGATAGTCAAGCTTGCCCAATTGGCCGCGTGCATAAACGCTTAGCTTGCGCGAAAACTGGTCGGTCTGCTCTACCGTAGCCTGCGCGAACACCGGCACGTCCATGGTCATGATGGTGCCGATGCTTGGCTGACTGAACCGCGACAGTCCGTTGGTGATGGTAAGCCCGGCCCCGAGTTTAAGTTTGTCGTTTTCTTTCCATGACTTTGTATTCGGAAAGTGCATCGTGAAAGAATGCCTGAATTTTTCTGTTACCTGCGTTTTGCGACAGAACGTTGAAATTGTTCTGACCAAACTGGGTGTAGAAAAACACGTGATCGGTGATCTGACCGTAAAACTGGATGCGCGTTCTTCGCAAACCAATATCGAAGGTCTGGTCTGCCGGTTCGCCCACCACCGTTGTACCCGGATTGCTGTCATTGAACCTGATCCATGTCTGGTTCAGGAATGTACCCTTGATGTAGTGCGATCCGTCGTCGTTGAGGTTTAACTTCAGCTCGTCTACTTTGTTTTGCGCGAGTGCTGCGAATGCTATTGAAAAAAATACGAGTGTGATGAAATACTTAGTCATGATAATATAAAGTTTGGTCGGTTAAAGAGACTATACCATCTATTATAATGGATTCAACCCTGTGAAACAATATCGTTGAATACGATATTGTTGCGGCAAATCTCATTGAATGTCGAAGACGCCTCATCCCAGCAAAGTCCCTTTACCTGTAATGTTTTCATGTTTATTTTTTCTTCCACGAAAGGTAATGTGCTGATTGCCCTTACCTGGTGAATTATGTTTTGCTCGGTCATGATGCGGATTCGCATGTTGTGCCGGATGCAGCATGCCGAGGCGGTCCACGCGCCCGTTATTACCCTTTGCAGACGGCGAAGCGGCGCGTGCCGCCTCCCCATCTCCAATATGTCTTTTACCGCCCTGCAGTTGGTGTGACCGAGCAGTATGACCTGGTCGCAGGCAAGGTCCTCGATGAAATACCGAATGAGGCTGACTTCGCTGGTATCGTCGAGGTTTACCATGGAGCAGAGGCAGGTATGCACAAATACTCCGTTTGCACGCTGATCGAGGTCGATCGTGTCACAGTCGTGGCACGCGATCACCAGGCTCCTGCGCTCGCGCAGGAACGGTTCCAGGTAATTGACGTAGCTCATATCTTATCCCAGTTCTGCAGGCTGCGGTTGCACAATAGCCATGAAGTTGTTTGCCAGGGCGATCATGAACTGAATGTCTTCCGCAGTCAGCAGGTCTCGGCGCAGGTAAAACAACAGCTTGTTTTTGTGACACTCTACATGTATCGGCTCATGTGTTTCCAGGAAGCCTATAACCCGTTCGTCGAACATGGCGCGGATGGCTTGCGTATCCTCACCCCTGAGAAAATACTTGTGCGAAAACTGTGGATGGTTTTCGAAGTCGATGTCGTGACCGAACGGCAAGTCTGTGAGTTTCGTCCAGATGTGCTCCGGTTCAAGTGCAAAGTCGGGCATCGCAAGATCGAGGTCGGAGTAATGCAGCACCGTAATGTGCGTGTCTTCGCGTGCCATGCCTGCACCTTCCGTAAGCGTGATGTCAGACACTTCCACTTTCCCGTTTTCCATGTAGGTGGAAAGAATGTTCTCTTCGTACATGATTCGCGTACCTTTCTCAATCGGAAAGTCTTTGAACTTGGCTACGTTGCGAATGATCATAGGGTAGAAGGTGAAGTCGTTTGCATCCGCGAAAGCGCGCAGTTCTATCTGTCTTTCATTGAGCCTGATCTCAAACTTGTTGGCACTCTGCTTGGCGACCTTGCGCGCTGCCAGCGGATGGTTTGAATAAGGACTGAATTTTTCAAGCCCAAGCCAAGCGACGTGGCCGCCCGTGGTTTGGTAGTCGTCTTCAAAATGATGCAACTGCTCCATGAAGGAGTGGTCTACCAGCCTGGCGCCTGAGAAATTGAAGACAATGTTTTTGCCCCGGCTGAATCCGTTCCAAAGTTTCTTATAGCCGATCACGTTGGAAAAAGTAGCCGCACCTTTTACGGTTACTTTGTAGCCATCATGGTTGGTCACTACATCGTAGTCGGCCTTGAAGAGGGTCTTGAAGGGTGCGCCGTTCACAAGGTGGAAGATGAATTTTACAATGATGCCACAGAATACGCCGAGCATGAGGTCTTCTGCCACGGTTACGGCGATTGTCACCAGGAAGATCACAAGTTGTTCGGGACCGATTTTATAGGCGCCGATAAATTCCTTCGGTGAGGCAAGCCGATAGCCGGCAAAAATCAGCATGGCTGCCAATGCCGCGTTGGGTATCAACTCTATGAGCGGTATCATGAGCAGCATGGCAAGGAACAGGAATAGACCATGGAACACGTTGGCCCAATTGGTTTTTCCCCCGAAGTTTACGTTGGCCGCGCTGCGTACCACTTCCGAGATCATGGGCAAACCACCGAGAATACCAGCCACGCCGTTGCCTACGCCCAATGCGGTAAGGTCTTTGTTGTAGTTGGATTTTCGTTGGTAAGGATCGAGGCCGTCAATTGCTTTCACGGTGAGCAACGACTCCAGGCTGTTCACAAAGAGGAACATGAACACGAACTTCCAGAACACGAAACTGCCGATGGCATCGAAGCTGGCGTTGAAGCCGACACTTCCCCAAAAATTGCCGATGCTTACCAGTGCGCTCTTTGCTTGTGTTGTTTTGAAATCCATTGCAAGCGCCAGCGGTACCGACACGAACAACACGATGAGAGGGCCCGGTACTTTCTTGAGCAGTTTTATTTTAAGCGCCGGCAAGCCGAACAGAATAAGCAAGCTGGTGATACCGATGATGGTGATCTGCAGGTTGAGATGTGTGATGAATTGAGGTATGTGCAGGTACAGTTGCACCGGGCTGAGGCCTTTGGCGAGATCGGGCACGCCGAGCAGGATGGGTATCTGTTTGGCGAAAATGATAATGCCGATAGCAGCAAGCATGCCGTGGACCGCCGAGTGTGGAAAGAAGTCGCTGAGCTTTCCGAACTTCAGGAGGCCGAACACAATCTGTATGGCCGCCGTCACAACAATTACGCCGCCGGCGAGGCGCCAGCCTTGCTCGCCGCCGCCGAGGCCGAGCACAGCGCCAGAGCAAACGGTGATGAGCCCGGCAGCAGGGCCTTTGATGGTGAGCCTGCCGCCCTGAAAAATTCCAACTACCAGCCCGCCAATCATGGCCGTAAGCACGCCCATGGCAGGAGGGAATTCGCTTGCTTTGGCGATGCCCAGGCTGAGGGGCAGTGCAAGCAGGAAGACCATAAAACCAGCTATTGCGTCACTCTTCCAATTTTCTTTGAGGCCGGCTAAGCCTTCTTTAGGAATAGATATTTTTTAGTATTCATGAATAATTTGAGTTTCGCTCACACCAGCCGTAATCATGAAGTGGTTGGAGATTTTCCGAAATGCCACGTGTGCATGATCGGGGTGCAGCATTAAAAATGTCTAAGAAAAAGAACCTGCCGGTGAGACAGGTGGCCGGGCGCTACAGCGCCGGCTTAGCGAGACTCAAATTTGAAGAAGGCAGATGCGCAGGAAGACCGGAAGTCGCGAGGTCTCGATGTTGTCTGGCAAATGGCCGGAAGTGTGTAACGGTGTGAGCCCTCGAAAGAAGGACAGGCAACTTGGTGAAGTCTATCAACACGACCGCAGGCTGCGGATCGGTTTCTTCTTCTCCCTTTTCTTCAAGGGAAGTGTTCAGCAACGTGTTGGAGAAGATGGAGGACGTCTCCTTTTTTTGAAAATGAGAATGGTATGGTTCCCCGCGCATCGCCCTTTTCTATCAATGCGGGGGCGACACATTCAAGGGCAAGGAAAAAAAGTACGAACCGTATAATTTGCTTGCTCATGTTTTATAGCCCGAAGGGCGCTGGTCAAAAGTACGTAAAATATTTCCCTGGGTTGTACCGGCTCCTGCCAATTTTTTCTCGAAATCGATTGTCGTGTACTGTTTAGCTTGTTTTTTACTTCGTTGTTGAACTGGTGCAGGTAAGATTGATGTACTGTCTCTTCACACAATTCAAGATTGTTTGTCGCAGGAGTGCCCGTTTCAAAAAATCCACTCGGGCTTGCTCTACACGTTCCGTTCAAATCCCTATTATATGTCCCATCCAGTGGTTAACTTTCGTCTGCTAGCCCACCCAGTAATTTTTCAAAATTAAAAGCCGATCTCATTTCTATGACCGACAATGTGATGGATTTCATCAAAAGCCCTGAACGCAAAATTATTTTTGCCGCCGTCGAAGAGCAGGCTGTCATTCACCACCAACGACATTGTGAATGCCATTCAATTCCAGAGTATCGTGATCACCGTTTCTACGGTTCAGAAAACACTGCAGGGACTTGCCCGCCAAAGGTACCTCGTCACCCACACACGCAAGCTGCCTAAGGGCCGGGGCAGGCCCGTAATGTACTTTCACAAGGCCGAGCCGGACATCAAATAGCGGTTTCGTGCATGCCTGCGAGAAAGGGTGGGAGAGCGTGGCGGATTACATTTTGCAATGGTACGAGAAGCTGTAACATCTCTTTGATAATTTCGCGATAGGGCTTAGCAACCCGTGCCGCTGCGGGCGGTAGCGACTGCATGGACATTCTCGATGTTGCCATTGCGGCTAGCGGAAATTGTGATGACCTCCACACAGCTTGGAGATTTGGGCATGAATGACTAAAATTGGTATGCTTGTCGGATCTTTTATCGTTGAGGGAATTTGGAATGGCGGCGCTTTCGACATTCGACATACAAGCGAAATAGAC
>JAAURZ010000135.1 GCA_012031955.1 Bacteroidia bacterium | reverse complement strand
CGATCTGCGGGTACATGAAGCGCTGGTTGAGATCCATCAGCGGCCGCGGCGTCTGTCCGGCCTGCACCCGCGCGCCATAGGGATCGAGCAGCAGGATGAAGCCGAACAGCACCATGGCATAGCTTCTGCCCGCGACCCGCGCATAGAGGCGCATACACAGAAGGACGGTAAGAATGAATAGCGAATAGGGTAGTGCAAACAGGGATGCAAGGCTAACGAGCAGTCCCAGGTTGAACAACGTTTCGTCACGCTGAACCCGAAATTCGATTACCTTGAAAAGATTGTTGATGGCCCCCAAAATAAAAAGTGCGCCAACAAGTTCTCCGGTCAAGGTGAAGTTGTCGGCTGCGTAAAAAAGCAGCGTCATGAAGATGAAAGAAGGTACGTAGGTATTCTCTTCAAAGGCCTTACGACTTATCAACACGATGCCCCACAAGCCACATTGCAAAAACAGAAGCACGAGCGCAAACACTCTGCGGCCGGTTATAGAATCGTCAAATACCAAGTGAGTGGCCCCGTCGAGCCACGCCATCAGGGGTGCATGCCTGTCGACAATTTCACTGTACGGGCTAAATCCCTCGTGAATTTTGGCGCCAAGCCCAATGTCGCGTGCCTCCGTGATCGAAGCTGCGGGACCGTCGATAAGAAGGGTGAGGGACAGCAGCACCAGCATGACCAGGAGGCCCAGCAGCCGGTAAGGGTCATTTATTCTGAAGTATTGCAGCAATTGGCAGGCGGGTTATTGAGCCGGAAAAATAGATCAGTATTCGGTAAAGATAAAATGAATCGGGAATTTTCGAACGGGCACAAAAGCATCTGTCCGATTGTTACAATTAGCACAGTTACAGATATATTTGCCCTATGAGCGGCACCATGCGACAACAGAAATTTGCCCGGCTGATCCATAAAGAACTCAGCGATATTTTTCAGCGCGACAAGCGAGGTTTGCTCGACAATGTCTTTATCACCATTGCCGATGTGCGCGTAAACCCCGACTTGAGTGTTGCAAAAATTTATGTTAGCATGATGCTGGCAAAAGACAAGAACGCGATTCTCGAAAACCTCAACTACCACAAAAAGGAAATCCGGAAGGCATTGGGCGATCGCATCCGCAACCAGGCACGCATCGTTCCCGAACTCATATTTTACATCGACGAAGTGGAGGAGAAAGCACAAAGAATTGAGGAACTCATAAAGAATCTTCACATTCCGCCCGCCGAAAATGGCGATTAATTGCTGTTGATTTGAATTTGCCTTTCTTTATCGCTCGCCGTTACCTGCTCTCAAAGAGAAAGAAAAACTTCATCAACATTATTTCCCTGCTCTCCCTTGTGAGTGTCGCTTTCATCACGGCCGCGCTCATTATTGTGCTCTCGGTGTTCAATGGCCTGGGCGATTTGCTCCGGTCGCTCAACAACGCGTTCGATCCGCAAATTAAGATTGTGGCCGCCGAGGGTAAATCTTTCGCCGTAGACGATTCGATGTTGAACGAGGTCAGGCAAACTCACGGTGTTCAAAACATAATACAGGTAATTGAAGACTATGCCTACATTCGGTATCGCGATGCCAACCAAGTTGTAGTAGTCAAGGGAGTAAGCGACGAGTTTATCGACGAACACCGCATCGACCCCTACGTGGCCGAAGGATCAGTGGTGTTGAAGAAGAACAATGCTAACTACGCCCTCATTGGTAAAGGGGTGCAAATTACACTCTCGGTAGCACTTGACGATGACTTGCATGCCTTGCAGGTGTATTACATCAAAAACGGCAAGTCTTCCAGCGCCCTCGATCTGTCGAGTCTCTACGTGCAGAAGAGTATAATGCCGGCCGGCGTCTTCTCGATCATACAAAATCTGGATGAAAAACTTATGTGATCGTGCCGCTCACTTTTGCCCAGGACCTGCTCAGTTACGGCGACAGGCGCACATCGTTGGAGGTAACGCTCGCAAGTGGCGCCAATATGCTCACCGTGCAGGGTAGTCTGAAGGAAATGCTTGGCGAAAAATACCGGGTGCTTAACAGCGAAGAACAACACAAAGACTTGTACAAGCTTGTGAAGATGGAAAAGCTGTTCACATTTCTGGCATTTACCCTGTTGCTTGGCGTCGGAGCAATCAACATTTTTTTCAGCCTGATGATGCTCGCGCTCGACAAGAAAAAAGACATTTCGGTGTTGTCGGCAATCGGCGCCGACCAGGTGTTTGTGAGGAACATCTTTTTGTTTGAAGGCGCCTTCATCTCGGTGGGCGGTGCCCTCGCGGGACTATTCATGGGTGGCGTGCTTTGTTACCTCCAGCAGCAGTACGGATTGGTGTCACTTGGCATGGAGTCGTCGGTGGCAACGGGCTATCCGGTAAAAATGGCCACGGGCGATTTTGCTGGCACGCTCCTGGTCGTGGTAGTCATTACTTTCCTTATTTCAGTGCGGCCGGCCCTGCTTGCCGCGCGTTCGTCCAGCGTACAAGACTTGTAAGGTCCATGTAGGATATTGGCCGAATTTTCACCGTTTTTGTCTCTAATTATCATTACTTTGCAGATTCTGTTCTGTACAAAACGGCTCAAAATGCATGAAGGTCTCTGCCTCGCAACCGTTCCAAATCATTTATTCGTTGTATTTGCACGAATACCTGGGCTTTATTTTTGAGTCTTATATCGTCCACCTCGACGAAAAGGGCAGACTCACCTTCCAACATCAGAACATATCAGCCAAAAACGCCCGGGAATTCTCAAAAGGCCTCGACGATCGCGATTTCGAACTCATAGAAATCATGGATTCCATGCACCAGGAGGCGCTCGCCAAAAATTCTCGTCGAAGCTCGTGAAGCCGGAGGAGTTTTTATCTAAGATATACACCAAAACGAAAGGCAACGAGCTTATACAAGAGCAGATTGAACACTACATGGAACAGCGGCGCGCCAAGGTACTCGACCGCATGCGTGGCAAGATGCTCTTCGAAATGGGCAACGACGGTGAACCCACCTGGAAGCGTCTAGAGGTGTTGGAAAAACGCGCCTCCATACAATTTCACTTCATGCGGTCCAACGATCAAACTGTGTATTATCCCACCATATTCTACCAGGGAAAAAAATTGGATCTTCCTAACCCCGGTGCCTACCTCATATGCAAGGAGCCCGCCTGGATGGTAATGAGCGGAAAACTCTATGGATTCGACAAGATGGTGGATGGAAAGAAGCTCATCCCCTTTCTCAGCAAGAAGAATGTAGTGATACCGAAAAACGTGGAAGAGACCTACTACAACCGCTTTGTTGCGCCACTTATTGCATCCTTCGACGATGTGGATGCGAACGGTTTTGAAATCAACAAGAGCGAATATGACCCGATGCCAGTGCTTACACTGTCGGAACTACATACAGCGCAATCGACAACGCCGGCATCACTGTTTGACGATAGCGCCCAATCCAGCAAGGATGGCCAGAGCGACGAGTCGGGCAAAATCGTGTTCGACCTTTCTTTCAAGTATGGCAAGCACCGCTTTCGCGGAGACAACATCGGTCCGGTAAGCGTAACCATCGAGAAGCAGCAAGGCCATTATGTGTTTCACCGCGTAACCAGAAAGACCGACACTGAAAAGAACTTTTTAAACACGCTGCAGAAACTTGGCCTTCCCATGCGCGGTTTCCGCGTAGCCATACCCAAGTCTGAAGCCTTCTCGTGGCTAAACGAAAAACCGTGTCAACTTACTCAACCTCGGTTTCGAAGTGAGCCAGCCTGAGAGCCGCGACAAAAAATATTTTGTCGGCAAGGCGGTGATCGAGGTTGAAGTGAAAGAGAACATCGACTGGTTTGATATTCACGCCAAGATTCGTTTCGGAGAGTTTGAGATTCCATTCAAGGAACTGCGCCGCCTCATCATGCGCAAAAAGGTAGAGTTCAAACTTCCCAACGGCGAAATTGCCATCATCCCCGAAGCGTGGCTCACCAAGTATGCCGATCTTTTTGCGCTGAGCGAGACTGAAGGCAGTAACGAAAAGCCCGTGCTCCGCAAGCATCACCTTAACCTGGTGAAAGAGCTGGAAGAGGGCAACCTCGCGCGTGTACACCTGAGCGAAAAGCTCAGATCACTCACATCGTTTAGTGGTATTAAAAACTACGACCTGCCCGAAGGTTTCGAAGGCGAGCTGAGACCATACCAGAAAGCCGGCTACAATTGGCTTCGGTTTTTAAACGAATACCGGCTTGGCGGGTGCCTCGCCGACGACATGGGCCTTGGCAAGACAGTACAGACCCTTGCCATGCTCCAGTCAGAGAAAGAGACAGGTTCCGGCACCTCCCTGCTCATCATGCCTACGTCGCTTATCTACAACTGGGAGATGGAAGCCCGCAAGTTTGCACCACAACTTCGCATACTCACCTACACGGGCACGTTGCGCAACAAAGACACCAAGCGCTTCGAAAAATACGATCTCGTACTCACCTCGTACGGCATCACACGGCTCGACGTCGATCTGTTGCAGCAGTATTACTTCAATTACATCATCCTCGACGAGTCGCAGGTCATAAAGAACCCGACGTCGAATATCGCAAAGGCCGTACGCGAACTTAAGTCACGACACCGCCTGGCATTGAGCGGCACCCCCATGGAAAACACCACGATGGATTTGTGGTCGCAGATGTCGTTCATAAACCCGGGCATACTGGGGTCGCAGTCGTACTTCAGGAACGAATTTCAAAACCCTATCGAAAAGAAAGGTGACGAAGCGAAGTCGAAAAAACTTGGCGCCATCATCAAGCCTTTTATCCTGAGAAGGCACAAATCGCAAGTAGCTACCGAACTCCCCGAAAAAGTAGAGAATGTGCAATACTCTGAAATGACTGCGGAGCAAGAGAAGCGCTACGAGGAAGTGAAGTCGTACTACCGCAGCAAGATATTGGACCTGATCGAAAAAGAGGGCATTGGAAACAGTCGGTTCATGATACTGGAAGGCCTCACCAAGTTGCGACAACTGGCCAACCATCCCCGAATGGTTGAACCAGGCTACGCTGGCGACTCGGGCAAACTTGAAGACATCACCCACATGCTGGAAAATGCCATGGCCGAAGGGCACAAGGTGCTGGTGTTTAGCCAGTTTGTGAAGCACCTCGACATCGTGCGCCAGTATCTGAAAAATCAGAAGATAGACTACGCATACCTGGATGGATCCAGCACCGACCGCAAGGAACAAGTTGAACGATTTAATCGCGACACCGACCTGAGATTGTTCCTCATTTCCATCAAGGCTGGGGGTCTGGGTCTAAACCTGACGCAGGCCGACTACGTGTTCATACTCGACCCATGGTGGAACCCGGCCGTCGAAGCCCAGGCCATTGACCGTGCGCACCGCATCGGGCAAAAGAACAAAGTGTTCACTTACAAGTTCATCACACGCAATACGGTGGAAGAAAAAATACTTCAGTTGCAGCAGAAGAAATTGAAGCTAACGACTGACCTGATCACCACCGAAGAGAGCTTCATGAAGCAACTCACCCAGGAAGACATTGAGTTGATGCTTACCTAGCGCTGTGCATAAATCAGGTTCTCCGGGAACTTGAGATGGCGTTGCTTCCATCGGTTGTGCGACCACAACCACTGGTCGGGATGTTCGCGTATCATCTTTTCTACTTCTCCTTTATAGTTTTCTATTACAACGGCTTCATCTTTTTTTGTATGGAGGCGCGGCTATCAGCTTCAGGGTGGCTTCATAGTAACCCCGCTTTCTCTTCTTCACGTGAATGAAAACAGCCGGGTATTGGGTCATTACTGCCAATTGATTGATGCCGTAAAAAAATGCGGTTTCCTGATTGAGAAAGCTTGTGATGTACTTCTTGTCCTTCTTGTACCCCGGGTATTGATCGGCCACGATGGCAATTCCTCGCAGGATGTTGTTTCGTTTCAGCGATACCCTCGCCACTTCACTTCGCTTGATACCGAAGCCTCCAAACCGCGAGCGAGTGGCTAACGATAGGTGGTTGAAAAACTTGTTGTTGACCGGTTGATAGACAAAATCGACGGGCAACGGCAGGCTTACACATCCGGAAGCAAGCACCCATTCCCAGTTAAACTGGTGCGATGCGAGGTACAGTACCGACTGATTTTGCTTGCTGTATTCGGCAATTAACTCCGGGTTAGTAAACCTCATCCGCGCCCGCAACTGGTCTTCACTTATCGTTACGAGCTTCAGCATCTCCACGGCATAGTCGCAAAGGTTGCGAAAAAAGTCGCGCTCTATACGCGATCGCTCCGAGCGGGTAAGCCCTGGAAATGCAAGCGACAGATTCTTCTGGATCATTTTTCTGCGGTAGCGAACCAGATAAAATCCGGCCACGAACATGACGTCGGAAAACGTGTACAACAACCACAGCGGGAGTCTGGAAAGCAATCGCACGAACAGCATCGCAGGAAACTGAGCAGCAAGATAAGCAAGTATTGTTATTTTTGTTGCCTATGAAAGACAAAGTCGTTTTGATTACGGGCGGCACCTCCGGCATCGGAAAAGCCCTGGCGGAGACTTTCGGCGAAAAAGGGTTCTAAAATTGTGATCACCGGCCGAAAACACACAGGCACTTGAC
>JAAURZ010000134.1 GCA_012031955.1 Bacteroidia bacterium | reverse complement strand
TTGTATGAAACAGCCTATTCATGACAAGCCGGAACCTGACGGCCTTGTTCGTCTTTGCGTGCCGCGATCGCGTTGTCGCAGGTGATCGATTTCAACAAGGCCAAGGAAAAAGTTAAGAACAAAGCCAAAGAGCTTACCACTGCCGAAAATCTTGAAAAGGAGGCGGCCAACCTCGGCAAGACCCTCGAGAAGTACCGCGCTTCATTCGACTCTACTGATTTTGACTACGCGATTCTCCAGAGCGACACGCCGCGCTGTTCGACGTGAAGGAAAAGGGTGAGACGTGGAACAAGCTCGGCACCGGCTATTCGCTAGCCGTTACACGGTTGAACGACGACATGCAGGACGAAGACGCGCGCGACTAAACCTGGAGTTGGGCGAAATCGCTTATGCATCGCGCAAGTACACTTTTGCGGAAAGACGTTTGTCGGATGCGCTCGTCTTTTTCGACAAGGCCGCACTGCCCAAAGACGTCGGCTATGCCAAAGCCCTTGCCGACCTCGGATTACTTTTCGCCACCACAGGCCGGTACAGTCAGGCCGAGGAATACACCGGTAGCGCCCTTGCGCTGCGCAAAGAGATTTTAGGAGAAAAGAACGTCGGCGTAGCAGCGTCACTCAACAACGAAGCAGTGCTGCACCATAACCTGGCGCGATACCACGAAGCCGAACAGGGCTTCGACAATGCGCTTACGATTCTGGATGGCGCCGGGCTTGCGGCGGCCATGCAATACGCCATCGTATTAAACAACAAATCGATGTTATACCAGTCACTTGGTCGATACGATCAGGCCGAGCAGTTGCTGCGTACCGCCATCGCGACTGCCGAAAAACTGGCGAGCACAAAATCGTCCAACCATTTAAAGTTCATGTCTAACCTGGCTTTGCTGTATCAACAAATGGGCAAGCACGCCGAGGCGGAGTCGCTTTATCTGGGCATGGAAAAACGTTTGGGAAAAAACAATCCCGACTATGCCAACATGCTCATCAACCTGGCGGCGTTGTACATGCAGATGAACAAAGACGACAAAGTGGAGGAACCGCTAAAGAAGGCGGTGTCTATTTACAAATCCAACTTTGGTGACGGAAACCCCGCTTATGCGCGCGCGCTGGCAGATCTCGGAAATTTTTACCGCTACAAAACCAGGTACGCCGAAGCGGAAGCCGCGCTCGGCAAGGCGTTGCAGATTCGCGAAGTTACGTTGGGTAAGAATCACCCGGCCTATGTGCAAAACCTGGAAGACGTCGCGATCATGCACTGGAAAATGAAGGCATGGAACACCGGATACGCCACGTATCGCGAGGTGATGGACAAGTCGCTGGATTTTGTGAACCAGTACTTCCCGCCCATGAGTGAGGCCGAGAAAACCAAATACTGGGACGTACTCTTCCCGCGCTTCCAACGGTTCTTCAACTTTGCACTGGAGGCAAGCCTTGAAAACACCGCTGTGGTACAAGACATTTGCGACTACCAGATGGCGACCAAAGGCCTGCTGCTGGCTGCGACGAGCCGCCTGAAGACCAGCATACTGGAAAGCAAAGACAAAGATCTTGTTAAAGACTACGTAACGTGGCTCGACCAGAAAGAAAGGCTGGCACGGCTATATGCCTACTCGAAGGAAGAACTAAAGGAGCAACGCATCAACCTCGACTCGCTGGAGCGCGCTGCCAACAGCCTGGAAAGAAAGTTGTCGGAAAAATCGGTGGAGTTTTCGGCAGGTTACACCACGCAGAAATCAAGCTGCAGCAGGTGCGTCAGCAGCTTGGCGAAACGGAGGCCATCGTGCAAATTATTCGCGTGCGCAAATTTGATCAGGCTTTCACTGATGCTGCACTATACCTGGCACTGATTCACACACGCAACGCCGACAAGCCGGCGATGGTGGTGCTCGACAACGGTCAGCTGTTGGAAACGCGATACGCCAAATACTACCGCAATGCAATTCAGCAAAAACAGGTCGACGAGTATTCGTACGATCAGTATTGGTTGCCGATCGAAAAAATAGTGGGCACAAAAAAGACGGTGTACCTTTCCCCCGACGGGGTTTACAATCAAGTCAATCTGAACACACTGGCAGGGCCGGGTGGTTTCTTTATCAACCGCTACGACCTCGTCACCATCGGCAACGTGAAAGACGTGATCGCGCTGAAAGCGCGCAAAACAAAACCGCCAACCAAGCGCGCCACCCTGGTCGGTTTTCCCGACTATGGGTCCGCCAGCGTAAACCCACTGCCGGGCACGAAGGTGGAACTGGACGCGATCAGCAAATCGCTGAAGGCAGCAGGCTACCAGGTAAACCTGTATTCGCAAAAGACGGCCACAGAAAGCAATGTGAAGTCCATGAAGAGCTCGCAGGTATTGCACATCGCTACCCACGGTTATTTTCTCCAGGATGTCGAGTCGGCAGGCGGGTCGGCCTTTGGCATACACTTAGACAACGCCGGCGACAACCCGCTGCTGCGCTCGGGCCTGTTGCTGGCGGGCGCGGGAAAGACAGTGTCGGGTGCAGGGCAGGACCTGCGCAGCAACGACAACGGCGTGATGACAGCCTATGAAGCCATGAACCTGGACCTGAGCGCGACAAACCTGGTGGTGCTGAGCGCGTGCGAAACCGGCCTCGGCGAGGTGAAGGTGGGTGAAGGCGTATACGGGCTGCAGCGCGCGTTTCTTGTGGCCGGCGCCGATGCCATCGTCATGAGCCTGTGGAAAGTTGACGACGCCGCCACGCAGCAACTTATGACTGCGTTTTATTCGCAATGGATCAAGACGGGTAACAAACAGAAGGCTTTCAAACAAGCGCAGTTGCAACTGATGTCCAAATTCAAAGACCCTTACTATTGGGGCGCATTTGTGATGATGGGCCAGTAGTCTTACGCGGCTCTGCTAGGCTGGCGCTGGCTGCGCCCCTTTTCAATCAGCCATTGCGTCACCGTTATCCAGAATGGGTTGCAAAATTCGTTTTTGAAAAAATTAAAATGTCCGATTTGCTTTCGCCCGATTTCGGCCGGCTCGATGTGGTACTTCTCTTTCACCAGGTTGGCGTAGAACCGCATCAAGTCAGCGACGGCTGCGGCTGGCGCCAGGGCGTCGTCGCTGAAGTTGAAAACAAGCGCGGGTTGGGCAAGCGTCTCGAATTGGAGGCGCGCGTGTGGATACTCATCAAACATGTAGCGGCGGCATTTGCCCCAGCGTGCCCATTGCTGGGCTGCTCCCTTGGGGAGGTCTTCAAAAAGCCCGAGAAGCCTTGATGGAAAATAACCGAACAAGGCGGTGAGCACCGGAATCAGCACATGCCACAGCAACCACACCTTCGCCTTCATGAAGCCATTGTAGTTTTTCCAGTAGGGCGTTTGAGAGCCCACCAGAACAAAATGGTCCACAGACATCGACGCGGATGTAAGGCCGGGTAACTGACCGCCGAGGCTGTGCCCGATTACACTCAGCTTGTTTGAAGGCAGTTCGCGTTGCGCATAGGTTACCACTGCGGCGAAATCCAGTTGTGCCCAGTCTTTAAAATCGGCATGCAATGCGCGCAGATGCTTCGGTCGCGACTCGCCGATGCCGCGGTAGTCGTAGGTGAAAACGTCAAATCCTTGTTGCGATAAGTACTTGGCGAAGTTGGAATAAAACCGTTGTTTTACACCCGTGGCGCAGTTGACAATCACCGTATGCGACAGTGCATGCTTGGCCTTGTATGCCGTCACGGATAACTGGTACTCGTCGTCTGTTAATATTTTTAGTTTGACCATAAGCTGGGTTGAGCGCCTGACCTTAGACTCCCATCTACGGAAATAGGATACGGCACGGATGTGAAAAGTGTTCGGCAAAGTGTAAACAAAAGAATGACAACTGCGATAAATTATTAAGTGTTAAAACAGCAATGAAGAAAAACAAACTTGGAACTTCTGAAGTACAGGTAACGCCTATCGCTTTCGGAGCGTGGGCAATAGGCGGTTGGCTCTGGGGTGGCGCAGAAGAAAAAGATGCCATCAGAGCCATGCAGGTATCACTGGATGCCGGCGTAACCACCATCGACACCGCGCCGGTTTACGGTTTTGGCAGAAGCGAAACCCTTGTGGGAAAGGCGATGCAGGGAACGCCGCGCGACCGCTATCAAATTCTGACCAAGTATGGACTCAATTGGGAGACACCGCAAGGTGAATTCTATTTCGACACCACATCCAACGAGGGCAAACCCATAAAGATATATCGGTACGCTGCCCGCGACCGTGTTATAAAGGAGTGCGAAGACAGCCTGCGCCGGTTGAAAACCGACTACATCGACCTGCTTCAAATCCATTGGTCTGATTCCACTACGCCCATTCATGAAACAATGGAGGCATGGCCACACTGATCAGGCAGGGCAAGGTGCGCGCGGCCGGCGTTTGCAATTACAGCGCCAGCCAGGTTGACGAAGCCCTGGAAACTTTATCAATCGTATCGAACCAGGTACCGTACAGCATGGTACGCCGCGATATCGAAAAAGATGTGGTGCCGCAGGCGCTGGAAAAGGGACTGAGCATTCTGCCGTACAGTCCCTTGCAGCGCGGACTGCTTACGGGAAAATTCACGCGCGGGTATCAATACAACCCTGGCGACAACCGTGCGGAGTCCAAATACTATAAACCGGAAAACCTGGATCGGGTGAATGCGATGTTGCAAAGGATCAAACCGATCGCCGACGACCATGGCGCCACGCTCGGCCAACTGGTGATCAACTGGACTGTCCACCGCCCGGCAATAACATGCACGCTGGTGGGTGCGCGCAATGAACAGCAGGTACTCGATAATGTGAAAGCGCTCGACTTCACCTTGTCGGTCGAAGAATTGGATTTGATAACGGCTGCCGCAGACGGCGTGTCGCTCGTCGACTGACTTTAGCGCTCGAACTTGTAGGCGACCACGCTGTTCTTGAAAAACGTGGGAACAAATATCGTGCTGGTCGCCGGGTCGTAGCCGATGTCGGCCGAATTGGTTTTGCTTTCCGAGGTGTCGAGCATCTTTACCGATTCGCCTTGCGCGTTCACGAAAAAGATTTCACCACCCCAACTGCTCACAATGTATTCATTCTTACCTACCATCGCGATGCCGTCTGCGCCGTTCGATGTAGTGGCAAACTTGGTCAACTTCAGGTCGGACGATAATTTGTAGTTGGTGCCGGTTCCGGCGTCGGCCACATACATGCCGTCGGCCAGTGCGAGCAGGCCGTTTACCCGTTTCAAATCAGCGCTCGAAAAGTACAGTTCGCCTTTGCCGTTTTTGATAACGTGTATCTTGCCAGTGGCCGAGTCGCTCACGTACACATTTCCTTTCGCGTCGGTGGTGATGTCGTTCAGGAATTGAGCACCCTCAATGTCCACCATCTTAGTAACCTTTCCGGTCTTCGTATCGATCATCGCCACGCGCGACAAGTCAGCTACGTACAACGTAGTGCCTACCACACCCATGCCTTTCGGTGCATCAAGGCCGGTAGCCCACATCAGCGTTTCTATTTTCCCATTGGTGGAGAGTTTTGAAATAAAACCATTGCCGTCTTTCGCATCCGATTTGCCGTCGATGTTCGATACATAAAGCACTTTTCCCTTTGTATCGAAATATACCGATTCGGGTACCCGTAGGGTTGTGTCAGATTTCCACAGTTCTGTAAGCTTTTGTGCATGGGCGAGGGTAATACTCGTCACGCAGGCCATGAGCAGGAATATTCTTTTCATAGTGAGTGTCGTTTGTTGAAAGGAGTATGAATTACAGAAAAAAAAAGAAGGGCGTCAATATTTTTATCGACGCCCTTGTCATTCATTCGGTTACTCCATCATTTCGTTCCTGCGGCGGAGTCCGTGCCTGTGTTCTTCACATATTTCTCCAGCCAAAGGTCCATTTCCCAAAGCATGTGCAACAATGACTCCTTGGCGCGGTAGCCATGACTTTCGTACGGCAGCACCACATAGCGTGCGGTTCCTCCATGACCTTTTATGGCATTGTAGAAACGCTCGCTTTGAATGGGGAACGTGCCCGAGTTGTTGTCGGCTTCTCCATGAATGAGCAGTATCGGCGTCTTCACTTTGTTGGCGTGAGAGAAGGGCGACATGTCAAAATAGATTTTGGGTGCCTCCCAGTAGGTACGTTGCTCCGCCTGGAAGCCAAATGGCGTGAGTGTTCTGTTGTAGGCGCCGCTGCGCGCAATGCCTGCCTTGAACAAGTCGGAGTGCGCAAGCAGATTGGCCGTCATGAATGCGCCATACGAGTGGCCGCCCACGGCTACGCGTTCCGGATCTACCACGCCCAGCGACGCGCCATAGTCGATGGCCGCTTTGGCGCTCGCCACCAACTGTTGCACGTAAGTGTCGTTGGGCTCTTCGTCTCCCTCGCCCACAATCGGAATGGATGCGTCGTCGAGAATGGCATAGCCGCGCACCACCCAGAAGATGGCGCTGCCCCAGCCGATGCGTGTAAATGTATGCGGCGATCCTTTCACCTGCCCGGCGTTGCTTTTCGACTTGAATTCTTCCGGGTAGGCCCACAGGAATGTAGGCAGCGGGCCGTCTTCCTTCTTATATCCCGGTGGCAAATACAGGTTGGCCGTCAGGTCCACACCGTC
>JAAURZ010000133.1 GCA_012031955.1 Bacteroidia bacterium | reverse complement strand
CCGTTACGATGGCGGTCTTTTGGTGAAAGTGCTTGGTGTGCATGGCGTCTGTATTTCCTAATGTGAGTCGCGCGTTACTTCACTGCCCGACTGCCTCGCAAAAATCAAGATCACATCCCAGGTGCGCCTGCTGCACGTGGTTTTGATAAAGCCTCACGTAGCCACGATCGGAAAATTTCACAATCGTTTTGAATGCCGCTTTTCGCTTTTCAAGCTCCTCGTCCGGTACCATGAGTGTCAGCATGCGGTTGGGCACGTCGAGCGAAATGAGATCGCCGTCCTTAACCACGGCAAACGTTCCACCCAGCACGGCCTCGGGCGATACGTGCAACACCACGGTGCCAAAGCCTGTGCCGCTCATGCGGCCGTCGGAGATGCGCACCATGTCGGTAACGCCTTTGGCCAGCAGCTTTTTGGGCAACGCCATGTTGCCGACTTCGGGCATGCCGGGGTAGCCCTTGGGGCCCACGTTCTTCAGTACCAGTATGCAATGCTCGTCGATGTCCAGCGAAGGGTCGTCGATCTTGCGCTTGTAGTCCTCGATGTCTTCGAAAACCACCGCCCGGCCGGTGTGTTGCATAAGGTGAGGGCTCGCTGCCGAAGGCTTCATCACAGCGCCGTCGGGGCAGAGGTTGCCTTTCAGTATGGCTACGCCCGACAGCGGGTTGAAGGGCGCGTTCACTGCGGCTACAATGTCACGGTTATAGCATGGCGCATCGGCGCAGTTCTCGCCGTGTGTCCGGCCATTCACAGTTATACAGTCGGTGTGAATTTTATTTTTCAATTCCCCGATTACAGCAGGCAGGCCGCCGGCGTAGTAGAGGTCCTCCATAAAATATTTTCCCGAAGGCTGAAGGTTGGCGATCAGTGGCATCTCTTGGGAGAGGCGATCAAAATCGTCGAGCGACAAGTCTACGCCCACACGGCCCGCAATAGCCAGCAGGTGGATGATAAAGTTGGTGGACCCGCCGATGGCGGCGTTGATCATGATCGCATTCTCAAATGCTTTTCTCGTAAGAATGTCCGAAGGTTTCAAATCTTCGCGCACCATTTCCACGATTCTTGAGCCCGACAATTGCGCAAGCACCTTGCGTCGCGCGTCGGCGGCTGGTATGGCGGCATTGTGCGGCAGCGACAGCCCAAGGGATTCCACCATGCACGCCATTGTGGAGGCAGTGCCCATCACGGCGCAATGGCCGCGACTTCGGCACATGCAAGCTTCAGCCACAGTCAGCGCTTCTTCTGTCATCGTGCCTGAGCGCACGGCGTCGTTGAAGCGCCACACGTCGCTCGTGCCAATATCTTTACCCTGAAATTTTCCGGTGAGCATGGGTCCGCCTGAAACAACCAGCGCAGGGATGTTGACACTGCACGCACCCATTATGAGGCTCGGCGTTGTTTTGTCGCAGCCGCACATCAGCACCACACCATCCATCGGGTTGGCACGGATGGATTCTTCCGCGTCAATGCTTGCCAGGTTTCTGTATAGCATAGCCGTCGGCTTGATGAGCGTTTCGCCCAGCGACATTACCGGGAACTCCACAGGGAAGCCTCCGGCCTCCGAGATACCTCGCTTTACCGACTCGGCAAGCTCGCGGAAGTGCGCGTTGCAGGGGGTGAGTTCCGACCACGTGTTGCAAATGCCGATCACGGGGCGGCCGTCGAATTCATAATGGGGTATGCCCTGGTTCTTCATCCAGGCGCGGTATATGAAACCGTCCTTTCCCTTTTTACCAAACCAATTCTGACTGCGAAACTTGTTGCTCATGGGTGTGTGGATACTCACTAAAATTATCTTGATTTTTCTTCATTACTAACCCATTTCGAAAATAACTCGTAATAACTAGCCCGGGTAATTATTGTTGTAACAATATTAGTTTTTACATTTGTAGATAAGGAAGCATGAAACTGGAAGAAGAGCTCAGACAACCCACATTCGCCAACGAACATGAAAAATGCTGGTGAACATCCTCTTCACCGGCGGTTGGCTCTACAACCTCAACGCAGCGCGGTTCAAGAAGCATGGCGTCACCTCCGAGCAATACAACGTGCTGCGAATATTACGGGGGTCTCATCCCAATAAAATGATGTTGTCGGAAATTACAGGGCGTATGATAGATCGCAACAGCAATTGCACCAGGCTGGTAGAAAAGCTACGGCAGAAAGGCCTCGTAAATCGGGAATTGTGCGAGAACAACCGGCGGCAGGTAGATGTCTCGATCACCGAAAAAGGACTTAACCTGCTGGCAACCATCGACAAGGAAAGCGCCGAATGGCTTGGTCAGCTCAAGGCGATCACCAAAGCGGAAGCGCTGGAACTCAACAGGATGCTCGACAAACTTCGCGGCTGAGTCAGCCGGCTACAACGGCGGGCTTGCGGCCCAACTCCTTCAGCAATTTAGTATGGCCCCATAGCGCGTGCACAAAGGTCGGCTCCGAGCGGTAAGGCAAGCCAAACTCGTTGGCCGTATCCTTCACAATGCGCGAAATTTTTCGGTAGTGAACGTGGCAGATGTTGGGGAACAAGTGGTGTTCGATCTGGAAATTGAGCCCACCCACATACCATGAAAAGAAACGGCTCTTGTTTGCAAAGTTGGTGGTGGTGCACAGTTGATGCACGGCCCAGCTATTGTGTATGTCTCCGTGGTTGTCTGGCATGGGGTACGATGTGCCGTCGATCACGTGTGCAGGCTGGAATATAATGGCGAGTATAAAACCGGCCACGTAGTGCATCGCAAAAATGCCGATGAGCAACTGCCACCATGCGAGCGGCAGCAGGTAGTATGGCAGCACAAAAATGTATGCGACATACAATATTTTGGAGAGAATCAGGATAGCCCACTCTTTGCGCACATCGCTTTTTTGCCTTTGTATGTGGCCGTCTTTCTGGTACTTTATAATGCGTACAAAATCCTTTACCAACACCCACACCAGCGTCATGAGGCCGTAGAAGAACCAGGCGTACAAGAACTGAAAGCGGTGAATGAACACCCACTTCGAATGGGGCGTCATGCGAAGGATGCCACGCGGGCTAATATCTTCATCTACATCGTGAATGTTGGTGTAGGTATGGTGGAGCACGTTGTGCTGCACTTTCCAGTTAAAGGCGCTGCCACCCACCAGGTTCAGGGAATATCCCAGCAGCGAGTTCACCCAGGCATGCTTTGAATACGCGCCGTGGTTGGCGTCGTGCATCACCGCCAGTCCGATGCCTGCAATGCCGCAGCCCATCAACAAGCTAAGGCCGAGCATCAACCAAGGGTTGAGCACGTACCCGCTCACCATAATAACATAGGGCGTGAAGTACAGGCAGAACATGAAGATGGTTTTGAACCTCATGTGGTTGTTGGCGTGCCTCGAAACATTTTCCGTCTTGAAATGGGTGTTCACGCGTTGCGTAAGCGTACTAAAGAAGTCTGATCGGGGTGGGGCGAACTTGATGGTTTTGGCCTTGGTCATGTCTGTCTGTGATACTGGTTTGTTTCCGTAAATTGTAGAATACAAAACTGGAAAGTTATAAAGGTAACGACCTTAGTCGACATGACCGTATGCATGTAAGGATTTTAATTCCCCCACGCTAACAGACATTAGTTTGAAAGGCAAATTTCCTATTCGAACTCCGCCAGCACTGTGCGCCCTCCTTTGGTCTTGTCACCCACACTTACCTTTATCCTGGCGTTGAGCGGAAGAAAGATGTCGACGCGCGATCCGAACTTGATGAAGCCGAATTCTTGGCCTTGGTCGAGTGACTGCCCTTCGTGAATGTACCATTTTATGCGGCGCGCCACAGCGCCGGCTATCTGACGAAACAGCACTTCCACATTCTTGGCCGTCTTCACAACAACCGTCGTACGTTCATTTTCGGTGCTCGACTTGGGGTGCCAGGCAACCAGGTACTTGCCGGGATGATATTTCACAAAACTCACAGTGCCCCCCACCGGACTGCGGTTTACGTGCACGTTTACCGGAGACATGAAAATGGAAATTTGTTTTCGACGGTCTTTCAAGTATTCAGTCTCTTCTGTTTCTTCTATCACCACCACCTTGCCGTCGGCAGGCGCGAGCACCTGGTTGGGATTCTTCTTCACCGTAAAAATGGGATTGCGAAAAAACTGTACGACAAGCAGGTATAGTATGATGCTGATCCCAATGCCGGTGTTCAGCACAACTTCATTTCCGGGAAGGAGGCGCGTGATTCCCCAGTTGATGAGAACCAGCACAATAAGCATGATGAAAAGAATGGTTCTTCCTTCGCGGTGTAAAGTCATTGGTAGCGTGGTTAAAAAAAAACAGCAGGCCGAAAATTCAACCTGCTGCAAAAGTAAATATTTTTTAATGTGAATGCGATCCGGTCGCGATCAATAACCGCCGCGGAATTTGTACGTCTTGGCTACCTTGTCGATGGCCACCATGTACGCCGCAATTCGCATCGGCACTTTGTATTCCTGCGAAACCCGGTATACATTATTGAAGGCATCCTTCATGATCCGGTCCGAGCGGCGGTTTACCCGGTCGGCCGTCCATTTGTAACCCAGGCGGTTCTGAATCCATTCAAAATAAGAAACCGTTACGCCGCCCGCGTTGGCGAGAATATCCGGCACCACCACAATGCCTTTTTCATTGATGATGTTGTCAGCTTTCGACGACGTGGGGCCGTTGGCGCCTTCCACTATCAGCTTCGCCTTGATGTTGGTGGCGTTGCCGCTGGTGATCACATCTTCTGTGGCTGCAGGCACGAGCACGTCCACATCGAGTGTGAGCAAGTCGTCGCCGTTGATTTTTCTGCACCTGAAAAGCCGTCGAGCGAACCACGGTTGTTGTCGCGGTACGTCACGGCTGCTTCAATGTCGATGCCCCCTTCATTATAGTAAGCGCCCGAAATGTCGCTTACCGCCTGAATGATCAGCCCGCGTTCGTGCAGCAGCCGCGCCGCCCACGAACCCACATTGCCAAATCCCTGTACCGCGCACGTTGCTTTGTAAGGATTGATTTTCAGTTTTTCCATCGCCGCCATCGTCGACACCATTACGCCGCGGCCGGTAGCCTCGGTCCGGCCCAGCGACCCGCCCAACACGATGGGCTTGCCCGTCACAACGGCCGGTACAGTCATGCCTTGCATGCGCGAAAACTGGTCCATCAGCCAGGCCATTTCGCGTGGCCCCGTACCCATATCGGGCGCAGGTATGTCTTTGTCGGGTCCGAAAATGTCGTTCATTGCCTGGGTGTACGCGCGCATAAGGCGTTCAATTTCACCGGCCGACATTTCGCGCGGGTTGCATGTTACGCCACCCTTGGCGCCACCATAAGGGATGTCCACCACGGCGCACTTCCAGGTCATCCAGGCGGCCAGCGCCTTCACTTCGTCGAGGTTCACCAGCGGGTCGAAGCGAATGCCGCCTTTCGACGGGCCCAGGATGTTGGAGTGTACCACGCGGTAGCCTTCGAACACTTTGATGCTTCCGTCGTCCATCGTTACCGGCAGTGATACGATCACTTGCTTGGCCGGCGACTTCAACACGTTGTAAATTTCTTCTTCAAGTCCCAGAATTTGTGAAGCAACATGAAAGCGGGACATCATTGCTTCAAACGGATTCTCCTTGTCTTTTAGTGGAGCCGGTTCAATGTAAGCCATAGTAGCGGTATAGAAGTTTGTGTTTTGAAGTTCTCGCACTGGTTAAAAAATTACGAGTATGGGCTTCTAAAACGGTTGCAAAGATAGATAAATTAGATACACCCATAATTTTTCAATAAAAAAAGCTGATGTATTCCGGACGAACTTCACATTTTATGATTTGTTCGGTTTACGGCAGCATTTTCTTCTTGGTTGAAAAGGTAAATCCAAATCTGGTTGCTTAATTTGCGAAGCCGGCAACGGCAAACAATACATTTTTCGACACGCGTTCTTTTCGTTACCGGAATTTCGTAAAACATGACGAGCAATAACAGAACAGGCTCAAATTTGAACGTACTTTTTTGCACCACATACCTTATTGTGATTTTGGCGGTGAATACAAAAGCCATCGCGCAAAGTACCACCGACATTACCTACAAGCAGATTCTGCCACCCACGGAATGGAGTGAGGGTCGATCATGCTTGCCGATGGCACCGAGTTGAGGGGACAGGTACGATACAATGATAAGAACGGCCTGGTGGCGTTCGAGAGCGACGGTACGACGCGATCGTACACCTCACGCAACGTAGTGGCATTCGAGTTTTTCGATACAGCGCAGAACAAGCAACGAATCTACTATGCGATAGACCTCGCTGATCCTGAGACCGATATAATACGTCCGACCTTTGTTGAAGTGCTGAGGGATTTCAAAACATTCGCAGTCGTGGCACGCATGGATCCGGTTGAGTTGGAAGAGCGGTCATCGTCGCGACGCAATCCAATAGCACCTGGCCCACCAATCACACAGGGCGTACTGAATTCGACCATTCCCAACACCCAATTAAGTGGCGTTCCTATTGACATTCCGGGTTCCCCGCGCATGACATTTATCCACGTAGAAACCATCTACTTCTTGAACAGCGACTTGACTGTGGAGCCTTTTGTGAAGATTACTCACACCGTTAAAGACGGCGTCTTCCGCGACGTGG
>JAAURZ010000132.1 GCA_012031955.1 Bacteroidia bacterium | reverse complement strand
CCGAAGCCCGCGAACTGCCCGAGCAGTTCCTGAAACTCCGCGTGGCAAGGCTCTTCCGCACGTTGAGCGAGGCCATCGAAAACAAACAACAGGTGGTGCTCAAGAACTACCACTCGGCCAACAGCCAGGAGATAACCGACCGGCTTATCGAGCCTTTTCAATTCGGCGAAGGTTTCCAGTCGGTGCTTGCGTTGGATACGAAAGACAAGCAATGCAAGTACTTTAAACTCGAACGCATCGGCGAAGCGGTTGTCATGAACAAACCTTTCAAATTCGAAAAGCTTCATGAAAAATCTTCGACCGACATATTCGGTATATCAGGCAGAAAAGAGACGTGGGTCACTATCCGGATGAGCCTGCGCGCCTATGTTTTGCTGCGCGAAGAATATCCGCTTTCACTTCCCTATCTCGAAAAAGAAGAGGACGACAATGGCAAGACCTATGTCTTCCATGGGCCTGTATTGAACTTCAAGGGTGTGGGCAGATTTGTGATGGGGCTCGCCGATGAGGTAACGGTAATCGGGCCGGTGGAATTCAAGAACTTCGTGAAGCAGAAGCTGTCGGAAGCCCGGCTATTGGGGTAAAACATATTTCGATAACGGCAAAAAAAGAAAGTCTCCGCAAGGAGACTTTCACTGTCATCAAGACGCTGTTCAAACCCCTCTTATCATTAATACTTGATGATCTCGGTTTTGCCTGACGCGGTGGACACTTCGAAGGTGAACTCGCCGCTGAATTTCTCCAGGTTATATACAATGCCCATATCGCCGTTGATGGTGTCGGCCTTTTCGAAGATAAGGCGGTTGTTGTTGAATATCTTTACCGTTACGTGATCGGTGCCACGGTTGGCTACCGACACAAGGAACTTGCTGTCGGCGGCGAGTTTGGTGATCTTCACCACGCTGGCAACCTGGTTGGCAGTGTACGTTACGCGCTCCACCTGCTTGCCGGCTTTGTCTTCGAGCACGATGGTGTATTCGCCGTAAGGCAGTGCACTGAAGTTATAAGGACGAATGAAAGAAGCCACTTTGGTAAGGCTTTCGGAAAACACAAGGTTCTGGCTTGCATCGAGGACGCTTACTTTCACTGTGCTCACTTCCTTGGTGATGTACTGCACTTTGTAAATACCGTTCTCCGAACCAGAAACGACTGTCATAACGGGACCGTCGATGGTACCGGCTACGGCAGACGCACCTGCGAACAAGAGGGCGGCGATGAGATTTGATTTGATTTTCATAAGATCTTTTTCTTTGTTTTTTTGTGATGCAAAGGTCCCGCTGTTTGCGGTCACACAAATCGTGATAACAGGTGCGCGCACATGCATGTAATAAATGTGATCGAATTGAAATTCAGCATTTCCTACCACGAGCCCGCTCATCTTGAAGCATATTATACTGACATGGCCGCATTACTTCCAGATCGAAGTCGTTTGCACCCGAGGCGCGACAGAACATCGTTTGGAACCGGGGCGCGATATCGCAATCTTGAATGTGCGTCCGCGCTGTTTAAACCGAAGGTAACCTGTTGAAAATAAAATAGCCGAGCTTAGCCGCGACCATTTTTTCAACAAAATGATGTGGGTTTCAGATAAAAGACGAAAAACCTAATGTGACCCGGCGGGCACAAACCGATGGAGCGCATGCGCCAGCGCCCGAATTTTTCTTGAGTGTGTGGATACCGGACAGATCGAGTATTGAGGTGCGTACCTTGTTGATACTTTCCAGCCCAAGGTCGGGTATGTCGCCGCGCTCCAAACAGAAAACACAGGTGATGGCCGTCTTGAGTGTGTTGGCCGAGAGGCGGAGTGTCTGCGGCGACCGCCGCCCCGGGTGGATGTGAACGTAGGCCTCGGGCAGCGGCGACTCGCGGAGCACCCATAGCGAACCATCGGAGAGCATACACATGCGGTAGCCATGATGCGATCGAACCCAGGCAAAGAACGCCTCTCTGCCGTCCATGCCCTCCGCCTTCAGGTGTCCGATTACCTCATCGGCTATCTGGGCCGGGGTTAGGTTGCCGGTGTAGATGTCGATCACGGAGCTGCCGAGCAGTTCGATTTGTCCGGCCCAGTCGTCCCATGAATGCGCTTGTATGTAGTTGCAAATGTGGTCGGCGTGGTGCTTGAGAGGATTAAAACGTATCGGCTCCATAAATTCGGTAACTGCAATGAACAAAAGAGGCACCACATTTAAAACCGCGGGACTGAGAAAATCACGCAAAAGGCGGGCAAAAATTGGGGTTTTTAGCAGGTAACAAGTTGAATTGTTGCAAAATCTGCAAAATGGATTTCGCGAAAAGGTCAGGCGGTCTTTTTTAAATAATCCAACTTTTTATACCTTTGCAGGCTCAAAAAAAACAACATTCACAATGAAAAACTACGAGACAGTATTCATTTTAAATCCCGTTTTGTCTGACGATCAGATGAAGGATGCTGTCGACAAATTCGTGAACGTGTTGAAGAAAGCCAACGCCGACGTGCAAAACACGGAGCTTTGGGGCCTGCGCAAGCTTGCGTACCCCATCCAGCACAAGTCGACCGGCTTCTACAACCTGATCGAGTTTTCGGCACCCGCTGAGGCTATCAACGCCCTTGAAACTGAATTCAGACGCGACGAATCGGTGATGCGCTTCCTGACCACCGTGCTCGACAAGCACGCGGTATCTTACAACGAACGCAGACGCAAAGGAGAATTCAACAAGAACAAAAAAATCTAAAAAAGCTGAGGAGGAGCTCGCCAAATGACATTAATGAACGAACCCATCAAGCGCGCAGAGGTTAAACCCAAGTACTGCCGCTTCAAGAAAAACGGTATCAAGTATATCGACTATAAGGACCCGGACTTCCTCATGAAGTTCATCAATGAACAGGGTAAGATCCTGCCCCGGCGCCTCACCGGCACCAGCCTCAAGTTCCAGAAGAAAGTAGCCACAGCCGTGAAGCGTGCCCGTCACCTTGCGCTGCTGCCCTACGTAGGCGATTCATTGAAGTAATAACGCTAAAAGAGATTTGAACATGGAAGTTATACTGAAACAAGATGTAGCTGGACTGGGCTATAAAAACGACTTGGTAACCGTTCGCGCGGGCTACGGAAGAAACTACCTTATTCCCAACGGCCTGGCGTTGCTGGCAAACGACTCCAACAAGCAGATGGTGAAGGAGAACATACGCCAGGCAGCACACAAGGCCGCCAAAATCAAGCAGGATGCAGAGTCGCTTGCGTCCGAAATCGGTGGCATCACCATCGACATTGGTGCCAAGGCAGGTGAAACCGGCAAGATTTTCGGTGCCGTTACCGCCCTCCAGATTGCCGATGCGCTCAAAGCAAAAGGCTTCGACATAGACCGCCGCAAGGTAGTATTGAAAGAAACCCCCAAACACGTGGGTGTATATCCTGTAGTGATCGACCTTCACAAAGAGGTAAAACACGAGATCAAGATCAATGTAGTGGCCGAGTAATCCGACGCCAATCGAATATTTTCGCAAAAGGCTCTGGCATCACCCAGGGCCTTTTTGTTTTTGTGCACAGATCACTCGATTGCGGAGAAAACCGGGGCCGGGGTTTGATAAAACCGGCGCAGTTATCTTATATTAGGTTCAAAACCACGCCCATCCCGAAAAGTATGTCCGCCGATCTCACTACCCTGCTCAACGGCTACGCCATTCACACCAACACCTGGGACGAAATGTGCAGCGCGCACGGCGTGAGAACACCCTACCAGGTGGTGTATGACTTCCTTACGGAAACGGGCGTCGACGAACTCACCAAAAAGGAAGACCTTGCGCGCCGCCTGTTCATGAGTCAGGGCATCACCTTTACGGTGTACTCCAGCGGCGAAGGAATCGAAAAGATATTTCCGTTCGATATTATTCCGCGCATTATCACCGCCAGCGAGTGGGCCACCATCGAAGAAGGCATCAAGCAGCGCCTCAAGGCGCTCAATCATTTCCTGAAGGATGTGTACCACAGCCAGTTCATACTGCGCGACGGCATTGTGCCGCTCGACCTCGTCTACTCCTGTCCGCATTTTACGCGCGAAATGTTTGGCCTTGAGGTACCGCACGACATCTATGTGCACATCGCCGGCATCGACCTCATTCGCGACCACGACGGCTCCTTCTATGTGCTCGAAGACAACCTGCGCACGCCTTCCGGTGTGTCGTACATGATCGAGAACCGGGAAATTACCAAACGCATTTTTCCGGACCTCATCCCGCAAAACCAGGTGAGATCCGTAACCCAGTATCCAAATATTTTACACCGTAACCTGGAGTCACTCTCGCCACGACAGGTGTCCCATCCTACCGTTGTGCTGCTTACACCGGGCATGTACAATTCCGCTTACTTCGAGCATACCACACTGGCAAGGCTCATGGGTGTGGAACTGGTGGAGGGACGCGACCTGGTGGTAGACAACCACCGTGTTTACATGAAGACCACGGCCGGCCTCGAGCAGGTGGATGTAATCTACCGGCGGGTGGACGATAATTTTCTCGATCCGCTCATGTTCAATCCCGACAGCACACTGGGCGTGTCGGGCCTGATGGCCGCATACCGGAAGGGCAATGTGGCGATTGTAAATGCGGTGGGCAACGGCGTGGCCGACGACAAGGCGATATACGCGTATGTACCGGAGATGATCCGTTACTATCTCAACGAAGAGCCGCTGCTCAAGAACGTACCCACCTATCAGCTTGCCAATCGTGACGAGCAGAAATATGTGCTGGAAAACATCCAGAAGATGGTGCTGAAAAAGACCAACGAATCGGGCGGCTACGGCATGTTGATGGGGCAGTCGGCAAGCGACGAAGAGATAGCGCGATACAAGGAAGAGGTGATCAAAGACCCTCGCCAGTTTATCGCCCAGCCTACTATCAACCTTTCGTCGGCACCTTGCTATATGAACGGCCGGCTCACGCCACGTCGTGTGGACCTGAGACCGTTTGCCCTGTGCGGGCCGCAAGGCATTGAAATTGTACCCGGCGGGCTCACGCGTGTGGCCTTGCGCGAAGGTTCGCTGGTTGTCAATTCGTCGCAGGGCGGTGGCAGCAAAGACACCTGGGTGCTGTCGGTGTTGTAGACAAAAAAAGCAAAAGATGTTAAGTCGCGTAGCTGATTCACTGTTCTGGATGTCGCGCTATATGGAGCGCACCGATAGCATTTTGCGAATGCTGAAGATCAACTATGCGTCGTCGCAAGACGATATGCATGAGTTTACGTGGCGCCCTGTACTTAAAATTTTCACTTATCTGGCCGACGACGAGATTCAACCGCTTGAGCGAAGCAGTCGCGACGTGCTGCAATTGATTGTGCTCGATCGTGAGAACCCGAATTCGTGATCAACATCATCACCAAGTCGCGCGAAAATGCGCGTTCGGTACAAGACAACATCACCAAGGAACTCTGGCAATGCCAGAACGACTTCTACCACATGATGCGCGACGAGCGCCTCGAACGCTCGCTGCGAACCGGCGACCCGGTAACGGTGCTCGACTCGCTCATACGGCAGGGCATGCTCTACTACGGCATCCTGGAGTCGACGATGTTTCAGGGAGAAGGGCTTTGCTACATCAACCTGGGCAAATACCTCGAACGCGCCAATCAATCTGCCGACATTCTCGACGTCAAGTTCAGCGATTTATCATACGACCTGGACAAAACCACCGATACCACGTACTGGAAATATTTGCTCCTTTCCATCTCCGGGTACGCGCTTTACCTGAAAACATACCGGTCGGGTTTCGAGGCGCGCAACGTGGTCGACCAGGTGGTGTTCAACATGCATTTCCCCCGCTCCATCCTGTTCTCCCTCAACCAATTGCACCGGCAATTTGCCATGCTGGAAGGACGCAGCGACCCCGGCAACTACGAGAAGATCGACTTCATGATCGGCAGGCTGAAAAGCCAGATCCAATACTCCGACTTCCAGGAAATTTCAAGAATTGGACTTCATGCGTATCTTACCGGCATCAAGCAGGAACTGAATACCATCGGCAAGACATTGAGCCAACGTTATTTTGCCTACAGCTAACTACGACCAGGCATGCCTAAATTTAAAATAAGACACCTTACCAAATACACCTACGAAGGCACCGTAAGCGACAGCGCCAACCAGGTCATGCTGTATCCCGTCAAGGATGAATTTCAGGAAGTAGTAAACCACAGCATTTCCATCACAGGCAACCCCGCTGTAGAAGTACATACCGACCATTTCGGAAACGAAGTCGGAACCTTTACGCACACCCGGCCTCATCGCGAGCTGACCATCGACTCCAGGTTGCTCATTGTCACCAAGCCGCATCCGCTGCCGCAGTCGGCAATACTTGCCGCCGACCAATGGAAGGCCCTGGAAAAACTTCGGTTTCAAATTCCCTTTCTCGACTTCCTCATCTGCGAACATTTCTCCTTTCTTCCTGAACTGGTGAAACTGATTGAAGACGAGCGTTGCAAAGACTGCCCGCCCTTGCAGACTGTTCAAGACTTTTGTCAATACATCTACTCGAACTTCACGTATCAGAAAGGCATCACCACGGTGGAGACGACGGTCGAAGAGATTTGGAAACTGAAGTCTGGGGTTTGCCAGGATTTTGCGCACCTGCGCTCGTGATGCTGC
>JAAURZ010000131.1 GCA_012031955.1 Bacteroidia bacterium | reverse complement strand
CGCCGCGGATGAGGTTGTTCTTGTACAACATTTCCAACTCGTGAAGGAAACAGAAAGTGCGGCACGAGGCGATTTCCTTTTCAAACTGGCGGATGTCTGTAATGGAAGCGTGCTGGCTTCCCAGCACGGGGGAGTTGTAGTCGATCATCACCGTTACGCGATAGTCGTCGAGCGGCAGCGCGGCTATTTCCACGTTGCGTGGAGCCTCGCGGTAGAATATGGGCTCCTGCACTTCGAAGAAGTCACGCAGCGCGTTTTGTTCTTCCGTGCCGGCCTCCTTGAGTGTCTCCACAAACTGGATGGAGCTGCCGTCCATAATGGGCACTCGGGGCCGTCGAGCTGTATCAGTACATTGTCCACCTCCAGGCCCACAAGGGCTGCCAGCGTGTGTTCAATCGTGCTCACCTTGGCGCCGCTTTGTTCAATGGTTGTTCCTCTTGATACGTCCACCACATTGTCGCAGTCGGCATCGACTATGGGAGACCCTGGAAGGTCCACTCGCTGAAACTTGATGCCGTGATTAGGCTTGGCGGGTAGAAAAGTCATGTTTGTTTGTACGCCCGTGTGTAAACCCACCCCGGAGAGCGCTACTGACTTTTGTATCGTTTGCTGCTTGATGTTTAACATTTTTTATCTGAAAAGTGCGGCCAATTTAACCCCAAATATCCAGATAAGCCAATTATAGCCTCACGCGCTTCGCAAACGGTTGAATGCCGAGCCCAGGGCTAATCTTTCTGGACAGGGCTGCCGTTGAGGGAGTGAATCTTGCCTTCGAGTTCGCGCAGCCTGAAATTAATGTCTGGCAGCCTCTTGAAGACGGCGTAAGACCTGAAGTACTCTTTAACGTCAAAAGCCGGGTATCCTATCAAGCGCTGACCTTCTTTGGCAATGGACTTGCTCACACCTGATTGCGCGCCCAGGCTGGTATTGTTGGCGACTACCAGGTGGCCGGCTATGCCCACCTGCCCGGCAATCATGCAATTCTCACCCAGTTTAGACGAGCCCGAAATACCCGCCTGCGCCGCGATGACGGTGTTCTTGCCGATTTCCACATTGTGCGCAATCTGAATCAGGTTGTCTAGTTTCACGCCCTGCCGTATGGCGGTAGAGTCGCCAAAGAAGGTGGCGCAGTCTATCACAGTATTCGCACCGATGGCCACGTTGTCTTCTATCAGCACGTTACCCAATTGTGGAATCGTCTTGTATGTGCCGTCTTCCTGCGGGGCAAATCCAAAACCGTCGCTGCCGATTACGCAGCCGGAATGAATCACGCAGTTCTTGCCGATTTTAGTGTCGGCATAAACCTTAACCCCCGAATGTAAAATGGTGTTGTCGCCAATTACAACGTTGTCGCCCACGTAGGCATGCGGATAAACTTTTACATTGTCGCCTATCACCACGTTGTTGCCGATGTAAGAAAAAGCACCGCGGTATACATTGGTTCCTACTTTCGATTGCTGCCCCACGAAGGCAGGCTCTTCCACGCCGGTCTTCTGGTAGCTGATCATTTTGTGATATTCTTCCAGCAGCACGGTAAAACTGGAGTAAGGATCTTCCACGATAATCAAGGCGACTGTCAGCTCTTTGCGCGGTGTAAAAGCCTTGCTTACAATCACCGCCGACGCCTGGGTGGTGTAGATATATTGTTCATACTTTGGGTTGGAGAGGAAGGCGAGTTGTCCTGGTCTGGCTTCCTGAATTTTTGCCAGCATACTGATCTTAAGGTCAGCGTCTCCCTTCACTTGCCCTCCCAGCATGGAGGCTATTTGGCCAATGGTAAACTCCATAGGGTTATGGTTATGTTGGAACAAAATTGAAAACACAAGCCATACAAAATCCTGATCCAGACAGGCAAGGCGCTAACAACGGGACACTGGCAATACCATACTGCTAATGCTGGTTTTCAACCCGACAAAGATACATTTTTGGGCCAGCACAGATAATTTTTTTTCACGATTTTGCTGATAGCCTTGATATTCGGAAGGTCTGAGGCTTGAGCTACATCGAGCAGTTCGCCGCGCTTGGTAAGCACGTTTATCGTTTGTCCTTCGGTATATGCTTCGTTGGAAACGGTTCCATGGCCAAACAGGTACTTGGCTTCTGCCCGCAGCACGTCGAACGTATCTACCACTCGTGTGCGTATGTCGTCTAGCGACTGCTTGTTTACCGGCGCGCTGCCGAGGTTGATCTGGAAAAGCCTGCGCTCCAGAATCATGGCGGCAAGTGTTGACAGTATCATATCCGGGTGGTGTTTCCAGAATTTGATAGCACCCCATATATCGTTGTCGTCCAGTTCGGCGAAAGCCTGCAGTTTCAGCGGGTCGTTTTTCATTTCATCCAGGCTGAATTGATTTGCGAGCAGCGTCATCAGCGCAGCCGATGCCGGCACAGACTCGCCTGCGTGTACAAGTGCCTGCGCCCGCTCCACCAGGTTTACAAGCATGCGCTCCGCGCTTATGGCGGTCTTGTGTAAATACACCTGCCAATACATAAGACGGCGGGCGTTCAGAAAGCTCTCTATGCTGTAGATGCCCTTCTCCTCAACCACCAGTTGGTCGTGGTGTACGTTGAGCATGGATATGATGCGGTCTACGCCAATGGTACCTTCCAGCACACCGGTAAAAAGCAGTCGCGCTTCAGGTAGTCGAGGCGGTCAATGTCGAGCTGGCTGGATACCAGTTGGTGAAAGAACTTGCGCTCATAACCGTTTCTGAAAATCTTCATGCACAAAAGCAGTTCATTGTCAAACTGCTTGTTCAATTCACCCATGAGCAAGTATGAAACGCTTTCGTGATGAACACCCGACAACAGCGATTCTTCTAGCGCGTGTGAAAAAGGTCCGTGGCCGAGGTCGTGCAACAGAACGGCCAGTTGCGCCGCCTCGTATTCCTGGTCGCTGATTTCGATTTGCTTGTTGCGAAGGTTGTCCAGCACACGCCCCATCAGGTGCATGGCACCCAGCGCATGCTGAAAGCGGGTATGCAATGCCCCGGGGTACACATATTCCGTGAGCCCCAGTTGTTTGATGTGGCGCAGCCGTTGAAACCACGGATGCGAGATCACATCGTAGAGCAGGTCACTTTTAATGGATATAAACCCGTATACCGGATCGTTGATTATCTTTTTCTTGTTCAATGCGCTTTGATGTTATTCACAAAACTTCACTTAACATTTATTAAACCGCTACGTAAGCAACCTAAGGTGTATGTGAATTATGTGTAAATTCGAGAAAAATAGCGATGCAAAGATACAGCATTTTGTGGGCCGACGATGAAATTGAATTGTTGAAACCGCATATCATGTTCCTGGAGCAGCGAGGTTACGACATTACGCCGGTGAACAACGGCTCCGATGCGGTAGAACTTTCGGAAGAAAAGCATTTCGATGTGGTGTTCCTGGACGAACACATGCCCGGCCTATCAGGGCTGGAGGCGTTGACGCAAATAAAGAACAACAAGCCCAACCTCCCGGTGGTCATGATCACTAAAAATGAGGAGGAACATATTATGGAAGAAGCGATCGGCTCCAAGATCGCCGACTACCTCATTAAGCCGCTTAACCCGTCGCAGATTCTGCTGGCGGTGAAAAAGATACTCGACAATAAGCGACTGGTAATTGAAAAGACGAACCTCAACTACCAGCAGGATTTTCGGAAAATAAGCATGGCCTTTCAGGACCAGATGAACCACGAACAGTGGGCCGACATCTACAAGAAACTGGTGCACTGGGAGCTGCAAATGGATCAGGCCGACAACCAGGATATGGGTGAGGTGCTGGACATGCAAAAGACCGAGGCCAACGCCAACTTCGCCAAGTTTGTTATACGCAACTACGAACGCTGGCTCAACGACGCCAACGCCGAAAAGCCCCTGCTCTCGCACCAGATCATGAAACGAAAAGTGTTTCCCGAAATCAAAGCCGGGCAACCGTTATTCGTGATACTGATAGACAACCTGCGGTTCGATCAATGGAAGGTGATCGAGCCTGTGCTCACCGAATACTTCACGGTAACCTCGGAAGAAACCTATTACTCCATATTGCCTACAACCACGGCGTATGCGCGCAACGCCATATTCTCGGGCATGCTGCCAATTGAAATGGCCAAAACCAATCCAGACCTTTGGGTGGGCGAAGATGAAGACGAAGGCAAGAACAATTTTGAGGAAGAATTTCTCACCAAGCAGCTCAGGCGAAACAACCTCAACATCAAAGCCTCCTATCACAAAATAAAGAACCTTGAAGAAGGCCGCGACCTGGCCGACACCGTGAACAACCTTTTTCAGAACGACCTCAACGCCATCGTCTACAACTTCGTTGATATGCTCTCGCACGCCCGCACCGACATGGCCATGGTGAGGGAACTTGCACCCGACGAGTCGGCATACCGGTCAATTACCAAATCATGGTTTATCCATTCACCCTTGATGGACATCCTGAAAACGATTTCAGAAAAGAAGGCCCGCGTTGTAATCACCACCGACCATGGTACCATTCGCGTAAAGCGCCCGTTCAAGATCGTGGGCGACAGAAGTGTGAACACCAACCTGCGCTACAAGCAGGGCAAGAACCTCGGCTACGATGGCGACAAGGTAATGCAGGCGCCTAAGCCCGAGCGCTTCTTCCTGCCTAAAATGAACGTTTCAACCAGCTATGTTTTCGCCATCGAAGACCAATTTTTTGCCTATCCCAACAACTACAACTACTATGTGAATTTCTACAAAGACACTTTTCAGCATGGTGGCGTGAGCATGGAGGAAATGATAATACCCATAATTTTCTTAACTTCGAAGAATGCATCATGATAAGCGCTCGGCAGGTTTATGAGCAAGTAAGCCTGGAAGACCTCGATCGCGTTGCAGCCCGGTTGCTCGACCTGGCCCGATCCCAAAAGGTATGGCTGTTTCATGGCGAAATGGGCGCCGGAAAGACAACCCTCATTAAAGCTTTGTGCAGGAGGCTCGGGGTTGAAGACGCTATGAGCAGTCCTTCGTTTTCAATCATCAACGAATACCGGACTGCCGGGGGCGAAGCAGTTTATCATTTTGACTTTTATAGAATCAAAGATGAGGCGGAAGCATACGACATTGGGACCGAAGAATACCTCGACTCGGCAAACTATTGCTTTATTGAATGGCCCGAAAAGATTCCTTCACTCATTCCGTCCGCACACACAGCCGTCCATATTTCAACCCCGCAGCCAACCTATCGAACCATTGCCATCACACTAAATGACAGAGAAGAAGAAAACAGGATTTGAAGCCCTGGCCAAAACAAGTCTCTACCCGCAGGAACAATTGCTGGAAGTACGCAAACGCAAACACAGTTTCCTTATCGGGCTGCCAAAAGAAGTGTCGCTGCAGGAAAATCGTATCAGCCTTACGCCTGACGCGGTGGCGCTGCTGGTAAGCAATGGCCACGAAGTGCTCGTGGAAACCAAAGCAGGGGCCGGATCGAAGTTTACCGATCAGCAATACAGCGAAGCCGGCGCTAAAATCGTGTACTCGCCCGCGGAGCTTTACAAAGCCACCATCATTCTTAAAATTGAACCTCCCACCATCGAGGAAATCGAGCTGATGCACTCAGGCCAAACCGTCATCTCCGCATTGCAACTTGGCCATCTCAAAGTGGACAACATCCAGGCGATGCTGAAGAAAAGAGTGACAGGCCTGGCGTACGAGTTCATTGAAGACAAAGTGGGCGGCATGCCCATTATTCGCGCAATGAGCGAGATAGCCGGCAGCACCGTAATGCTCATCGCCGCGGAGCACCTCAGCTCCGCCAACAACGGCAAGGGCGTGATACTCGGGTGGCATTACCGGCGTGCCCGCCACAAAAATAGTGATCATCGGGGCAGGCACCGTGGCCGAGTACGCCGCACGTGCAGCCATAGGCCTTGGCGCCGAAGTGCAGGTGTTCGACAACCACTTGTACAAACTAAGGCGCATCAAACATTTATTGGGTCACCAACTGTATACTTCCACCATCGATACCGTTACACTGGGGCAGTCGCTTCGCTCTGCCGACGTGGTGATCGGTGCGCTGCGCGCCGAAAAGGGACGCTCGCGGATAGTGGCGACCGACGAGATGGTAAGCAAGATGAAGGAAGACTCTCTCATCATAGACCTAAGCATCGACCAGGGAGGCTGCATAGAAACGTCGGAGATCACTACGCTCGATCGCCCCACGTTCAGGCGTTATGGCGTCATACATTATTGTGTGCCCAACGTGGCTTCGCGCGTAGCGCACACTGCTACCAACGCGTTGAGCAACATATTTACGCCAACCATACTGCGGGCTGCCGAAGAGGGCGGCGTCGAGGAGATGATCTTCAGTCACAAATGGTTTTTGAAAGGCGTGTATACTTACAAGGGCGGCTTGACAAATGAGTTTCTGGCGCGTAAGTTTGGCTTGAAACACAAGAACATAGAGTTGTTGCTGGCGGCAAGGTTTTGATTCGAGGGGACGCAGCACAACAAGTTGTTGATACGGACTCAATAAAAGGTAAATTGTCATACATGAAATGAGGATAAAGAGAACTATGACCAGCGGGATGTTAATTGCAACGACCCCTTTTAGGTAAAACTCTCATCCCGATAATTATCGGGAGCGAATTCCATATGTCCATTAAAATTAATTACTAACATATGAAACACACGTTAACGTTGCGGTTATTTTAGTAGTGACCACCTCTCACCTCGCAACAGCACAATCGGC
>JAAURZ010000130.1 GCA_012031955.1 Bacteroidia bacterium | reverse complement strand
CGCCGCCCAGGCCGGCGGGGTCCTGGCCGGCTACAGCCATGGGTTCAATTTTGGCGCGGCCCCCCAATGGCGTGCCTTTCGGACGTTATCTCCTGAGCACCGGCGAGGACCATTATCCGGCCCAGATTTCCGCTTCCTTCAACTCCCCCAATGCCGGACCCCGCGTCGGCCGGCGTCAGATGAATGGGCACTACACTACGCGCATGCTCGACGAACAAGGCAACCTGCGCAAGCTTACCGAACTTCATAACAGCAGCGCCGATATATCGCCAACAGCGGCACAGATGCCGCGACTGCTTGGCATGGCCTATGCGTCTAAACTCTTCAGGAACAACGAAGGGCTTCACCCTTTTACAGACCTTTCTATCAAAGGAAACGAAATCGCTTTCGGTACCATTGGCAACGCGTCCACGTCAGAAGGCATGTTCTTCGAGGCGATCAACGCGGCCGGCGTGCTTCAGGTGCCCATGCTTATTTCCGTGTGGGACGATGACTACGGCATTAGTGTTCCGCAGGAATATCACACCACCAAAGGTTCGATATCCAAAGCGCTTGCCGGCTTTCGGCGCACGGCCACAGAAAAAGGTTTTGAGATACTCACTGTAAAAGGCTGGGACTACCCCCGCGCTGTTGAAGACCTACAACGACGCAGCGCGGATTTGCCGCGAAGAGCACGTGCCGGTGCTGGTACACGTAGAAGAAATGACGCAGCCGCAGGGCCATTCCACCTCCGGTTCGCACGAGCGATACAAGTCGAAGGAACGCCTTGCCTGGGAAGTGGAGCACGATTGCATTCGCAAAATGCGCGAGTGGATAATCGACGAAGTGATGATACTTGCCGAGGAAATCGACGCGCTGGAAAAGGAAGCGAAGCTGGCGGCCAAAAACGGCGCGTGAGCAGGCATGGAAGGCGTTCATGGCCGACATCAAGGCAGAACAAAAATTTGTGTCGCAGGCACTGGAGCGGGCAGCACATACATCGCGGCATACCGAAGAGCTGTTGCTCATCAAACAAGAACTTGACAAAACCCTCAACCCCGTTCACCTTGATGCGGTGAAGGCCGCGCGCAAAGGCATCTATTTGCTTCGCCACGAACAGAGCGACGCGCGCAATGAACTGCTGGCATGGATCGACGAGGCTGTGAGGGTCAACTACAACCGTTATAATTCACATCTCTACAGCGAAAGCGAAGAGTCGGCGCTCAAAGTGCCCACGGTCGCCGCCGTGTATCACGACAACTCGGCCTTTGTGGATGGAAGAGAAGTATTGCGTGCATGTTTCGATGCTGCGCTGCTGCGCGATCCGCGGGTGCTTGCATTTGGCGAAGACGTAGGCAGGATCGGCGACGTGAACCAGGGGTTGCAGGCCTGCAAGACAAACACGGTGAATTGCGTGTTACCGACACAGGCATACGCGAGTGCACCATCATAGGCCAGGGCATTGGCCTCGCCATACGCGGGCTCAAACCTGTTGCCGAAATACAATACCTCGACTACCTGCTGTATGCAATCCAGATCATGTCCGACGACCTGGCTACGCTGCAATACCGCACCCGGGGCGGGCAAAAAGCGCCGCTGATCATTCGCACTCGCGGGCACCGCCTCGAAGGCATCTGGCATGCAGGCTCGCCGATCGGTATGATTCTGCACAGCATTCGTGGCGTATATGTGCTCGTGCCACGCAACATGACGCAAGCCGCAGGGTTTTACAACACCATGCTTCAGTCAGACGATCCGGCGCTCATCATCGAATGTCTCAATGGTTACCGCCTCAAGGAAAGGATGCCAGACAATATCGGCGAGTTCACGGTGCCGCTCGGCGTGCCCGAGATTCTAAGGGAAGGAACCGACGTGACAGTAGTTACCTACGGATCGATGTGTCGTGTGGTAATGGAGGCTGCAGAAGAATTGGAGAAGATAGGAATCAACTGCGAAGTGATCGACGTGCAGTCGCTGTTGCCCTTCGATGTTCACGCGTCGATCGTGGAATCTATCAAAAAGACAAACCGCGTTGTGTTTGCCGACGAGGATGTGCCGGGTGGCGCAACGGCCTACATGATGCAGAAGGTATTAGAGGAACAGAACGCCTACGAGCACCTCGACGCGAAGCCTGTCACAATCACCGCGAAAGAACATCGCCCCGCTTATGCGTCGGACGGCGACTACTTCTCAAAACCGAATCCGGAGGATGTGTTCGAAACAATCTACCACATTATGCACGAGGCAGACCCCGCGCAATTCCCCTCGCTGTTCGGAAGTCGATAAACTTGTATTGAAGACAGTGGTGTCGCTAAAAATCCCGGATCGGTTGCCCGGGTGTTACAATGATGTTGCTCTTTCGCAGACTTCGGTCCGCAATCTGTATTTTGAGGCGAACAGGTTTGTTTCCAAAAAGCGGTATAAAACCACTTGACACCATCCTGTAACGGATCACGCCCTCGAGCGGAGAACTGTCGTCGGCCAGAATGGGAAACCGCCCGTCAAATGATTCGCCGCAGTTGGGATACGGGAAGATAGTTCGCCAGTTGAAAGGTTTCCATTTGTCTTCCGGATCGGGGCTGGGGTCGGCTGCATCGAACACCTCGAAGTCGACCGTAATATTGTAGTGACTCGGGTTGCGCTCATAATAAAACGTGTCCAGCAGAATGTATACGTTGGGGTTGCCGAGATTACTTGTCAGTACCTTGTATGGTGTATACACGCCTTCGAATATCGACTTGTCCTTTTCCTCCACATACAACGAGTCAAAGAGGTAGTTGGTGCAGTTTGCGTCGGCCCATTGTGGCAGCGTGGTGGCTTCTGTCCCGCTGGAATTGTAGAAGTGTTTCGTATAAGTTGTCGCCTTGTCGGTACGGTTGCTCACGAGTTTGCCGGTAACTCCCTGCGGCACCGAAATGAGCGGGGGCAGGTTGATGTATTTGTATACCGTGGGAATGGGCAGCAACTCGTCGTTGGCATTGGCCACATAGAAGTTCGTCTGATGAAACGGCTCGTTGATTTGCGTGGGATCCAGGCCCAGGTCGCCGTCGCCATCCTTGAACCGCAGGGCGATAATGAGCGTGTCGGCCAGGCTGGTATTCGATGTTTCCACGAAGGTAACATCTTCGAGTTCAATGCGCGGCTCGTCGGGAAAATTCGGTGCGTCGAAACAGGAACCAAATATGACCGCCAGAATTGAGAAAAAGGTAATGCCCTTAGCTATCTTCATGCCTCCAACTTAATCCGTGTAAATTACGCAACGCTTGGATTCTTTTAAAAGTTTTGAGAACCTTTTGTACAAGGCAAACGCCGATTCCTTCGATGATATTGCGCTTGCCCTGTTCCGTTCCAGCGCAAACAACCGGTTACAGCACCTGGGTGAAACATCTCGGCGTAGACCCTTCCAATGTGCTTGCCGTTGAGCAGATTCCGTTTGCGCCCATCTCGCTTTTTAAGACGCACACCCTTGCAACAGGGCAGTGGTCAATCCAGGCGACATTTACGAGCACCGGCACCACCGGCGTTGCCACCAGCAATCACTACCTGCCCGACTTGTCGTTTTACCTTAGACACGCAGAAAGGAATTTCCGTTGGTTCTTTGGCGAACTTCACCACTATCACTTGCTGGCCCTGCTGCCGTCTTACCTCGAGCGCTCGGTTCGTCGCTGATTGCCATGATCGATCATTTTATCGAGCAGACTGGGTCGGATTCGTCAGGATACTATCTGTATGACCACGACCGGCTGCTGGCCGACGTGGCTCGACTGAAGGGAGGAGCCCGCAAGCTAATCGTATGGGGCGTGTCATTTGCGCTGCTTGACCTGGCCGAAAGCCATCCCAGGGGACTGGAGGGATGCCTTGTTTTTGAAACCGGCGGCATGAAGGGACGCGGCGGGAACTTACGCGCCCCGAACTCCATAACGAACTGACGACCGGCCTGCATGTAGACACGATCTACTCCGAATACGGCATGACGGAACTTATGTCGCAGGCTTACACGAGGGGTGGTCAGACATTCGAATCGCCGCCGTGGATGAAAGTGATGGCCCGCGATATTGCCGACCCACTGTCGACCGGCCTGGTTGGCGAAACCGGGGCGCTTAATGTGATCGACCTGGCTAACTTTCACTCGCTGGCCTTTATAGCAACAGAAGACCTGGGCAGGGTATACGCCGACGGTACCTTTGAAGTGCTCGGGCGCATAGACAATAGCGATGTGAGGGGCTGTAACCTGATGGTGGGCTAGTGCCCGGACCTACCAGTTTATTGGAAAACGGGTTTGTTTTATATGGAAAGAAGGTTATTTTTGTTAAAATCAAAATTACGCCATGAAGAAGGTAATTGTATTTTTAGCGCTGGTAGGACTACTTTCCGCTTGCAGTCAGTACACCTGTCCTACTTATGCAAAGAAGGAAGGCCCAAAGGCCAAGCCTGAAAGCAAGATTTAAAGGTATTTTTTGACGTCTTCGGGCAGTATTTCGTCGCCACTCATAATTACCAGGCGCTCGATTACATTTCGCAATTCCCGTATGTTGCCGGTCCAGTTGTGCTCCTGAAGCTGCTTTATTGCGCCCTCGGAAACCTGTTTCTTGCGGGCGCCGTATTCTTCGGCGATATCTTCCAGAAACTTATCCACCAATAACGGGATGTCCTCAAGGCGCTCGTTCAGCGCGGGTACTTTAATCACAATTACACTAAGCCTGTGGTATAGATCTTCGCGAAAGCGGTTGACCTCAATCTCTTTCTTCAGGTCTTTGTTGGTGGCGGCCACCACGCGCACGTTGACAGAAATCTCCTTGTCGCCGCCCACGCGGGTGATCTTGTTTTCCTGCAGTGCCCGCAGCACTTTAGCCTGCGCCGACAGACTCATGTCGCCTATTTCATCCAGGAACAACGTGCCGCCTTCGGCCTGCTCAAACTTGCCGATGCGTTGCTTCACCGCCGACGTGAATGATCCTTCTCGTGTCCGAACAACTCGCTTTCAATCAACTCCGACGGAATAGCCGCGCAGTTAACTTCTACGAGGGGCATCTCGGCGCGACGGCTTTTTTCATGCACCCATCGCGCCACCAATTCTTTGCCCGATCCGTTGGGGCCTGTTACCAGCACACGCGCATCCGTTGGAGCCACCTTCTCAATCATTTCTATCACCCCGACAATCGTTTTACTTTCACCCACGATGTCGTAGCGTCGCGAAATTTTTCGTTTCAGGCTTCTGGTTTCCTTTACGAGCGTTGTTTTGTCGAGCGCGTTGCGCAGCGTGATCTCAAGACGGCCGAGGTCGAAGGGCTTCTGCAGAAAGTCGAACGCACCCTTCTTTACCGCTTCCACGGCAATGTCGATCGTGCCGTGGGCGGATATGATAATGAAGTTGGTGGCTACACCCGCTTCCTTTGTTTTTTCAAGCACTTCCAGGCCATCCATCTTTGGCATTTTGATATCGCAAAGGCATAGGTCGTAGGTGCCCTGCTCCAGTTTCTTATAGCCCTCCTGTCCGTCGGGTGCCTCGTCCACATCGTGGCCCTTCTCTTCGAGTATCTCCTTCAGTATTGCTCTTATTTTTCCATCATCCTCAATAACCAGTATCTTCGACATGATTGCATTGGTTTATATGGTCCGAAAATAAATAAACCTGCCATGGTATGAAACCAATAGCAGGTTTATAAAATTGGACAAGCCTGTAAGCCGGGTTCTGTGCTCCGTGTCCGGAGTCCTCACCATTTATCTGGCCCCTGTTTCGCAACAGGGATCGATCAGTCTACCCATCCTGCCTGCCGAGGCAATTGACGAGCCGCCAACCCTTTCGGAACAGGACCTATTTGACCTTTCAACGCGTAAGGTTTACCGTGCGCCTCACATTGCTGTGCGGCCGGTGAGCTCTTACCTCGCCCTTTCACCTTTCCCCGACGAATCGGGGTAGTTTACTTTCTGTGGCACTGTCTGTCTCCAGCGTTTTACAGCCGGAGCCTTCCCGTTAGGAAGTACGCCGCTCTGTGTTGCCCGGACTTTCCTCCCCGAGTGATCGGGGCGATGAGGCAGCTTGCCGGGTCAAAGCTACTAAATATCGCGCTCTTTATCTTAGTGCACGTCGAGGCCGGTGAGTTTCAGTTCGTAGTGGTCGGCGAGTTGTGCCACTTCCTGCAACATTTCTTTCATGAGTTCTTCTGTTGCGGAATCCACCAGGCATGAGGCTTCGATTTTCAGATAGCCCTCGTCGAGCACAAACTTGCTGTAGTCGAAATTACCGTGTTTCTGTAGCAGCAGCTTAAGGTCCATCTCGGAGTAGAATTCACAAATCTTGGACGCGAAGAGCAATTGCTCGCGACCCGACACGGCGCTGCGCTGCGTGATGCACAGTACGGTTTGGAAGCGATTGTCGCTCAAGGGTACCACAACTACGGCCTTGGCATGGTCGTAGTCTGTAAACTGCCCGCCTATCTGCTCGGCGTACTGTTTGAGAAAAGATAACACATTCATGGGAGGTTGGTTTTGTGTACACGGAAGTTAGGAAATAAAACCGACACGTTGGCACAGGCCGCAAGCCAATTTTTGTCGTCAGAAATAGAGCACATGCCAGCGGGTACCCTCCTTTGAGAACGACACGGCAGGCGAGGGGATCTTAATCATGTTGGCCACGAAGATCACGGTTTTCAGGAACTTAGAACGCGTGCGTATGGCCGTCAGGTCGATGTCTAGCGAGAGATAGTATTGACGGTAGGGCGATAGGCCGTTGGTGTTGCTGTCGTGCGCG